>JBKDZY010000434.1:0-10751 GCA_047971765.1 Hyphomicrobiaceae bacterium
CGGCCCTATGTCGTGCCCTATGGCGTCTCCAATGGGCCCGGAGCCGTCGCCTATGCCTCGGCCGCCCTCGAAATCGCCGAACAGTCGCGGGCACTGGGCATCCGGCCCACCGCAATCGTCCACTGCACCGGCAGTGCCGGAACGCAGGCAGGTCTCGTCGTTGGCGCGTCGCTGGTGTTGCCGGACACTTCGGTCGTGGGCATCGACATCGATGCGGAACCCGACCGCGTGCGCGCGGACGTGGTCAGGCTGGCCGCCAGCGCTGCCACCGTTCTCGAAACAGAGCTGGATGACGCCGCCATCGAAGTTGTCGCCGGGCACGCGGGCGCGGCCTATGGCGTGCCCCATGCAGCGACCATCGAGGCGATCAGGCTTGCTGGCGCACACGAGGCGCTGGCCGTCGATCCGGTCTATTCCGGCAAGGGATTGGCCAGCTTGATCGCCCTGGTCAGGGCGCGCCGCTGGCCGTCGGATGCAGATGTCATTTTCGTCCATACCGGTGGCGCGCCGGCGTTGTTCGCCTATGAAAGCGTACTGGGCATTTGATTGTAGGCGAAGCTCACAGGTTTCCGGACTTGATCCGTTTGACACCCCCCGCCCGCATGTCCGCCCACGCCTTGGCCAACGTCCCCCCCGGCACCGTCGGCGCGTCGATGGCGCGGCACGCATCCTCGATCACCATGGTGTCGAGACCGGCGAGGCTGGCATCGAGCGCCGTCCAGGCCACGCAGAAGTCCGTGGCCAGCCCGACGACGAAGGCGCGTGTCAGCTTGCGTTCCTGCAGGTAGCCGCCAAGTCCGGTCGGCGTCTTGCGGTCGGCCTCCAGGAATCCGGAGTAGCTGTCGACGTCCTTCCTGTAGCCCTTGCGGATGATCGCCTCGGCATGGGGCACCATCAGGTCCTTGTGGAACGCGGCGCCCTCCGACTGCTGGATGCAGTGGTCCGGCCACAGCACCTGACGCCCGTAGGGGAGGTCGATCATCTCGAATGGCGTTTTGCCGGAATGGGATGAGGCAAACGAGATGTGCCCGGCCGGATGCCAGTCCTGGGTCAGCACCACATGGCTGAAGTGTTGCGCCAGCGCATTGATGACGGGAACGACCTGGTCGCCATCCGGAACGGCGAGCGCACCGCCGGGACAGAAATCGTTCTGCACATCGACGATGATGAGGACGGCATCGGATGTTGCCACTATCATCTCCTTCTGGACGTTGTCAGGCCCGGTGCGGCGAGGCGGTGTGCGCTGGGCCTTGGGATCTTGATCGCGTGGTTCGGACATGATGGCCGCGCCACGGGCGAACCGCATGAGGTGATGACGAGCATGGCCCAAAGCCAGTCCCAAGGTCCAGTCATACCGGGGCGTATGAGGCGATGGCTGCAGTCTGCGGCCGACATTGTCGTCCCGCCATTGTGCCTGGCCTGCCAGACCCGACTGGCCACACAGGATGCCGTGTGCGCGGACTGCTGGGCCCGCATCACCTTCATCACGCATCCCTTGTGCGACCGCCTGGGACTGCCGCTGCCGTTCGGTGGCCGCCCGCCGCTGGTGTCGGCTGCCGCCGCCGCATCTCCGCCGCTCTGGAACCGCGCCCGCGCCGTTGCCCTCTACGAGCCGGATGGCGTTGCCGCTCATTTGATTGCAGCCTTCAAGTACGCCGACCGACATGACGCCAAACTGCTGCTCGCGCGCTGGATGCGCGTGGCTGGCGCCGACCTGCTCGCCGACGCCGATGTCCTCGTTCCCGTCCCCTTGACGCGCAGCCGGCTTCTTCGACGGCGGTTCAACCAGTCGGCTATCCTGGCGCGCGAGCTGTCACGCCTGACCGCCAAGCCGTTCGATGCGTTTTCCCTGGTCAAGTCCCGCACGACCCGGCCCCAGGCGGAACTGCGGGGCGACGCGCGGCGCAACAATCTGCGAGGGGCGTTCACCGTGGCGCGGCCACGGGCCATCGAAGGCCGGCGTGTGCTTCTGCTCGACGATGTGCTGACCACAGGGACCACCGCCGAGGCTGCGACGCGGGCTCTGCTCAAGGCGGGCGCGGCACGTGTCGATGTGCTGGTCATCGCGATTGCGATCCCGCCGGCGACAGCGACCTGATTGAAAATCTCTCCTGCACCACCCATCTTGTCTCTCCGGGACAACATGTCGTTGCAAGCGGTCCGAAATTTCGTGCAGGGGCGGCCAGCCCGGCCTGTCCAGGGGCAGGCCGAGACCATCGCTTGCGCTCTTGACGAGATTTCGGAAGGCGTGACAACTGGATGTCAACGGCGTTTGTCTGACCATTGGTGCGCGATGCGGCGGGTGCCCCGGCACGATATCGGGCCACGGCCCGCTTGGCGGCGGATCAATGGGCAGCCGAAACATTGCCAGTCAACTCGACAGGGAGCACGAAGGTGCCGAAAATTGTCGTCTATTCCTCAGATTATTGCCCCTACTGCATGATGGCGAAACGCCTGTTGAACCAGAAAGGGGCGGCGTTCGAGGAGATCAAGGTGGATGGAAAGCCCGATGTGCGTCGCGAAATGACGGAAAAGGCGGGTGGCGTCGGCACGGTCCCTCAGATCTGGATCGCCGACCGGCATATCGGCGGCTGTGACGATCTCTATGCCCTCGACAAGCAGGGCGGCCTCGATCCCCTGCTGGCCGGATGAGCACCATGGCTCGGCCGGTATGCTGGTGGCAGACAGTTGGCTTTTGAGCCTGCGCTGATGGCAATTTGTTACCACAATTCGCCACCTTTCCTTGATTAATCGGCGCCGAGAGCCCAGAGTCAGTTACATGTCAGGTCCGTGTCGGGACCATGCGAACAAGAGGTTGGACACAAGATGATCCGCTACCGGTTGCAATGCAGGCGGTCGCACGAGTTCGAGGCGTGGTTCCCCTCGAGCGAAGGCTTCGAACAGCAAGTGGACAAGGGACTTGTTGCGTGTCCGGAATGTGGTTCCAGGAAGGTCAGCAAGGCGTTGATGGCGCCAAGCGTCGTCACCAGCAAGCGCAAGGACGCCACGGCCAAGGCGCGCAAGCCCCGCAAGAAGCCCGGCGCTGCCTCGACCCCTCCAGCCCCGGCCCCTGCCAATGCCCAGCATCTGATGGCCGATGCCGTACAGCGCGAGTTGCTGCGCGAGCTGAAGACGTTGCGCGACAAGGTGCTGGCAGAGTCTGAATATGTGGGCCCGGGCTTCGCCGACGAGGCGCGCAAGATCCACGACAAGGAATCGCCAAGCCGCGGCATCTACGGAGAAGCCAGCCTGGATGACGTGAAGGAGCTGGCGGAAGATGGCATTGATGTGTTCCCGCTTCCCGTCCTGCCGGACGACAAGAACTGAGGTGGCAGGAGCCGTGATCCGCGCGTCCGGGGCCGTGACGTTTGGGGAAGCAGGGGGCGTTTGTACGTTTGCAGGCGGCGTGGTTGCAGCAACTTCTCCGCCCAGGCAGAAAGAGTTTCAATACCCGACCGAAACCCCTTCCCGATCCGAGTAAGCCGGGTTTATAGTTTCTCCATGCTCCAGTCGCGTTCAGATATCAGGGTCAGAAAAGGCATGCAGCGGGATGCCGCCGCACTGGCGGAGGTGTTCCGGGACTCGTGGCTGACGGCATACCGCGGAATAATCCCCCATCTCCAGCTTGAGAGCATCGTCCGCCGTCGTGACAAGGCGTGGTGGAAGAATGCGGCCCGCGCAGGGGACGGCCTGCTTGTCCTGGAGGTTGCGGGCAAGGTTGTCGGTTACGCGACTTTTGGCCGGGCACGCGGACGTGGCAAGGTCCAGGGCGAAATCTACGAAATCTATCTGGCGCCGACCTACCAGGGCATTGGCCTGGGCGAGCACCTGTTTGAAGGAGCCCGCTACGCGCTTGATGAGCGCAAGCTGTCCGGGCTCATGGTGTGGGCGCTGGCCGACAATGAAATTGCCGCGAACTTCTACTGGCGCCGTGGCGGCCGCCCGGTTGGCCGCATGAAAGAGAAGATCGGCGGCGTGATCATGGAAAAGGTCGGCTACGGCTGGGAATGATCGGCGCATGGCCTGCATTGGCCAAATCGTCTAAAAATAACCTGTATGTGCAATTGTGTGGCCCGGCGGCGAACCGTGATCGCCCACCCCCATTTGCGCCCACTGTGATCCCCCCATGGCATCTTATGCCCCTCACATGGGGCTTTTTCCTGAGGCTCCGGCAGCGCGGGGGCCACGCTTGCAATCGAACTTCCGCGCCTGGTTGTCGGCACTGTCGCGCGCCATCACGATCGGCTGCCGGTTTGCAAGGGCATCGATGTAGGCCAGATGGCAGTCTTCCTTTTCGGTCACCCGCGTGATCACCAGCACTTCGCCATGGGCCTTGCGGTCCTGCGTATAGAAGCGCTGGATCGTGGCAAACGGGATGGGGCGCCCATCGCGCCGGACGATCCGCCATTCGATGGTGGCGCGTTGCGTGCCCGGCTTGAAAAGCGAATTCGGCACCTTCAGGGATTGGCGCGCGGCTTGCCGCTTTTCAGGCGCGCTGCCAACGCTTACAAAGGTGTGCTGCCCTGTCCTGGAGACGTAGACCGGATAGCCGTCCAGCCCCTCGCAGAGCATACGGAAATCTGCACCATTGCTGGCCAGGGACTTGCACTCCCTGGGGTCGATGGTCGTATAGAGGCTCTTGAGAGGATTGGCGCTCAGCCGTTCGTGCCAAACGGTGGTTGAGATGGCCGCAAGAAGCAGAGTCGAAAGTGCGGTGGCAACCGGAGATTTCATGTTCACGTCCTCCTCCGGGCTGCATAGCATGCGACAAAAAAGGGAATATGGCGAAGCCGATAGTCAGGCTTGAAGCAGCCGACAGCTTCGCACGGAGTCTCAACCATGCGCATAGATGCCATCCCCATTGGCAAATCACCCCCCGATGATGTGAACGTCATTGTGGAGGTACCCGTTGGTGGCGAGCCCATCAAGTACGAGTTGGACAAAGCCTCGGGCACACTTTTCGTGGACCGGTTCCTGTATACGCCAATGCGTTATCCGGGAAATTACGGTTTTGTGCCCCACACTCTGTCCGCCGACGGAGACCCGATCGACGTGCTCGTCTGCAACACCCGGGCCGTCATTCCAGGTGCTGTCATGAATTGCAAGCCGGTTGGCGTGCTGCTGATGGAGGATGATGGCGGTGGCGACGAGAAGGTGCTGGCCGTCCCCTCCACGTTGACGACCCGCCGCTACGAACGCATCAACAACTACACCGATCTGCCCCAGATCACGCTGGACCAGATCCGGCATTTCTTCGAGCACTACAAGGATTTGGAGCCGGGGAAATGGGTCCGCCTGAAGGGCTGGGGCGACGCAGACCAGGCCCGGAGCATGATCACTGAGGCGATCGAGCGCGCCAAGACCGCGAAATAGGCCGGCCCTGGAAAGCGAAATCCGCCGTTGACGGCTGGTGGCGGCCCGATCCTGGCGGGCCTCGCCCGCACCAGCGTTGCACTGATCGTCGCGGGTGCCCTATCTTGCAGGCCGCAAAAGAGAACTGGGAGGCGCCGATGTCCGATATGAAACTCGCGGTGATGGGGGCATCCGGCCGCATGGGGCGTGAGCTGGTGCGCACGGTCCATGCTGCACAAGGTTGTGTCGTCGCAGGCGCCATAGAGCCCGCGGGATCGGCGGCCATTGGCCAGGATGTGGGCGAACTCGCCGGCGTCGGAAGGCTTGGCGTTCCGGTCACCGACGATCCGCTCGAGATTGTCGCCAGGGTCGATGGCATCCTGGACTTCACGGCCCCCAAGGCCAGTGTCGAGTTTGCCGGCCTGGCCGCCAATGCCCGCATCGTGCATGTGATGGGCACTACCGGCTTGTCGGAAGCGGACGAGGCCGCGGTCAAGGCCGCTGCCCGCCATGCAACCATCGTCAAGGCCGGCAACATGAGCCTCGGCGTCAATCTTCTGGTGGCGTTGACCCGCAAGGTGGCCCAGGCGCTGGACGAGGACTTCGACATCGAAGTGCTGGAGATGCACCACAAGCACAAGGTGGACGCGCCCTCTGGCACGGCACTGATGCTGGGGCAGGCCGCTGCCGAAGGCCGTGAGATCGCCCTGGCGGAGCGGTCCGTGCGCAGCCGGGATGGCCACACCGGCGCCCGTGGACGCGGAGACATCGGCTTTGCCACCTTGCGCGGCGGTAACGTCGTCGGTGAGCACAGCGTCATTTTCGCAGCCGATGGAGAACGGGTCGTCCTTTCCCACATCGCGACCGACCGGGGCATTTTTGCACGCGGCGCGGTCAAGGCGGCACTCTGGGGCCGCGGCAAGGGCCCGGGCCTGTTCGGCATGTCTGACGTGCTCGGGATCTGAAACCGCCTCTTGGCTTGCCACCGTGACCACGGAGGGCGCGCGGACTGGAATTGGTCCAGTGCATAACAGTGATCCGGTTGCGGACGGCTGGCGGCCAACTTCGTCCATAATCTGCAGGCAGACTGCAAGCCTGAGGACGACGGGCGGACCGGCCGCGCGGGGCAATGGTCGGCGCGCGCGCCCGTTATGATGGAAGAGATGGCGTTCATCGGCGTCTTTGCGCAGATCGGCCGGACCCGGATGGTCGAGCCGATGGCTCGCCGTCAAGGGCATGATCGGATATAGTCCGCTTCGTGACAAGCGACGTCGGCGTAAGCTGCCGCAGGGAGCTGGCACGCGCCTGGGCGCAACGAGACGAGGGAGAAGCCGGCATGCGTCGAGCGAACTTGGCTTGCCTTCTGGTGCTGTTTTCCGCAACCGCGGCTTCAGCGCAAGACAGCACCGCGAACAGCCAACCATCTCTCGCGACCACGCCTGCCGTGGTGGCCGGTTCCAGGGCAGGCGCCATGGGCCGGTATGCGATGCCCCATATCCTGCCGCCTGTCGAAAAGGTCGCCAAGGCCACGGATACAGCCGCGCCACCGCTGCCGATGCCGCGTCCCGAGGTTCCTGACCGGGTTCTGGAGGAGTTGCGGAAGAAGAATCTGAAAATTCCCGCCAAGCAGTTGTTTGGGCATACCCGCCTGCCGGCCGCCATGCGGCCGCAAGCCGTCGGCTATTATTCGCGTGGCTGCCTCGCCGGCGGTGCGGCCCTGCCCATCAACGGCAAGGCCTGGCAGGTGATGAGATTGTCCCGCAACCGCAACTGGGGTCATCCCGCCCTGGTCGCGCTCATCGAACGGCTCGCCCGGGATGTGTCCGCCAAGGACGGCTGGCCCGGACTTCTCGTGGGTGACATGTCCCAGCCGCGCGGCGGCCCCATGCTGACAGGTCATGCCAGTCACCAGATGGGGCTGGATGCCGATATCTGGTTGACACCGATGCCGGCACGACGCCTGACCCGCAGAGAGCGCGAGACCACCTCGGCGATCTCGATGCTGAGCGCCGATCGCAGGCACGCTGACCCGAAGATCTTCACGGCGAACCACCAGGCTCTCATCCTTCGCGCGGCCTCCTACCCGGAAGTCGAGCGCATTTTCGTGCACCCTGGCATCAAGAAGGCGCTATGCGAGGCAAAGGGGCTCGATCACAGCAATTTCTACAAGATCCGACCCTATTGGGGGCATCACTATCACATGCATATCCGTATGGGGTGCCCGCATGGCAGCGAGCAGTGCCGCGAGCAGGCGCCCACCCATCACAATGACGATGGGTGCGGCAAGGAAATCAACGATTGGATGGCGCTGATCGACCGGAGCCTGAGACCGAAAAAGCCGAGGCCGCCGTCTACGAAACCGGTCAAGCCCAGGAAACCGAAGCCGCCGATCACGCTGGCCGATATGCCGGAGTTGTGCACCCAGGTGATCGAAGCACCGGCCATTACGGTAACGCCCGCTGCCGCCGCCAGATGAGCTGAAAAGGTCTTGCTGGAGGCCTTGGTGCTTGGGCTTGAACGGCAGGTTCGCGCCCTCCTTCCGTTTCGGATGACGGGGCGCGCGACCCGGCCGAAGGCCGGTGCGGTCCGTGAGCGCAAACAAGTTCCAGCGTTTCCGGTTCAGGCGGAAACGCTCAGGCCGCGACTGCGGCCCGGCGCGAGCGCGAACAACGCAAGTCGTTCAGCGCGGCAGGTCGGTCTTGCCCATCAGGAACTTGTCCACGGATGCGGCCGCCTGCCGGCCCTCGCGGATTGCCCACACCACGAGGCTCTGACCGCGGCGGATGTCGCCGGCTGCGAACATCTTCTTCTTGCCCTTGATCTTGTAGTCCTTTTCGGTGGCGTCGATACCCTTGAAACGGCCGCGCGGAACCACCTGCAACTCGAACTGCTTGATCACGTCGTCTTCGATCGGACCGGAAAAGCCCATGGCAAACAGCACCAGATCGGCGGGCAATTCACCTTCCGTGCCTACAATCGGCTTGAGATCGGTGCCGACGCGGGTGTACTGGAGTTTCTCCACCTTTCCATCCTTGCCGACGAAACCCGTGGTCGAGATGGAGTATTCGGTCTTGGCGCCTTCCGCCTGGCTGGTCGAGATGCGCAGCTTCAGCGGCCAGTTTGGCCATGTCGTGAGCTTCGCTTCCTTCTCGGGTGGCATCGGCATGATCTCGAGCTGGGTCACGGACTTCGCACCCTGCCTCAAACTCGTTCCGATGCAGTCAGAACCGGTGTCGCCGCCACCAATCACGATGACATGCTTGTCCTTCGCTGAAATCTCACGGGTCCCCTTGGCCAGGGCCTCGCCTGAAACCCGCCTGTTCTGCTGCGGCAGGAATTCCATGGCGAAATGCAGGCCATCGAGCCCACGACCCGGCGCATCGGCGAAGAAGTCGAACGGCCGCTCCGAGCCGCCGGTCAACAGCACCGCGTCATGATTGTCCTCAATGTCGTAGCCGGAAACATCCTTGCCGACGTGGGCGTTGAAGTGGAAGTGCACACCCTCGCCCTGCAGTTGCTCCACCCTCCGCTGCACCACGGTCTTCTCGAGCTTGAAATCCGGAATGCCGTATCGGAGCAGACCACCGGCGGTGGCGTTCTTCTCGTAGACATGCACCTCGTGACCGGCCCGGCGAAGCTGCTGGGCTGCGGCAAGTCCTGCTGGCCCCGCGCCGACAATGGCAACCTTTTTGCCGGTTTCCCGGTCCGGCAACTCGGGCTTCACCCAGCCCTCGGCAAAACCTCGGTCGACAATGGCGCACTCGACGGTCTTGATGGTGACCGGCACGTCCTCCAGGTTCAGCGTGCAGGCCGCCTCGCACGGCGCAGGACAGACCCGGCCCGTGAACTCAGGGAAGTTGTTGGTCGAGAGCAGGTTTCTCAGCGCCTGCTGCCAGCGTCCATGATAGACGAGGTCGTTCCAGTCGGGGATCTGGTTGTTGACCGGGCAGCCGTTGTGGCAATAGGGGATTCCGCAGTCCATGCAGCGCGATGCCTGCGTCTGCACGCCCTTGTCGTCGAGCGGAACGACGAATTCCTTCCAGTGCTTGAGCCGCTCTTCCACCGGCCGGTAGCTGCGGTCCTTGCGCTGGAACTCCAAGAAACCTGTGACCTTGCCCATTATCGTCGTTCCTGTCGTCTCGATCGTTCGTCTGGTCTTCGCCGGGCGATTGCCTCAAGGCGAACGAGGCCGTCTGGCCGCTTGCTGGTCCACCCGCTGGCGAGGCATCGTGGGGCTTCGTCGTTTTCCTGCGCGCCGCTTCATTCGCGCCCCTCTGGTCCGCCGTAGGCACGCTCGACCCGCGCCACGCGCAATTCGTAGTGCTGGTACCAGCGGTCCCGCCCGGCCTTCTGGGCCGCCAGATGCTCTGTCACACCCTTCCAGGCCTTGAGCGCCGCTTCGTCCTGCCAGTAGGAAACGGTGATGCCCAGGCCGTCGCCGCCTCTCGTGCTTTCGACCCCCAGGTAGCCCGGCTGCCGTGCGGCAAGCGCCACCATGGTCTCCGCCATGGCGGCATAGCCGGTATCGTCAGCCAGCCGCGACGTGAAAATCACCGCGTAGTAGGGGGGCGTCGGCGTAACAGCGAAACCCGCGTCCATCACCACTCCCTCACTCCGCAGCCGGTGCCTTGTCTTTCGGAACCCCGATCTCGATGACATCGAGGGACGTGCCGCGCGCCTCCTGGAACTTGGCCATTTCGCGCAGGGCTCGCCGGTACTCGACCGGCATCACCTTGCGGAACTTGGGCAGCCACGTATTCCAGTTGGCCAGGATGGTCTTGGCCTTGGCGGAGTTGGCATAGTGGGCGTGCCGCGTGATCAGGGTGTGGAGACGTTCGGCGTCCTGGTTGGTCATGTCGCCCATGATCTCGACAAGACCGTGCGTCGCCAGATCCTGGCCCTTCGCGAGCTTCTCCATCACCTTCTCCTCGGCCTCGATCGGTTCGAGGTCGATCATGGCGAGGTTGCAGCGTTGTTCGAACGTGCCGTCCTCGTCGAGAACGTAGGCGATGCCGCCCGACATGCCGGCCGCGAAATTGCGCCCGGTCGGCCCGAGCACCACCACCACACCGCCCGTCATGTATTCGCAGCCATGGTCACCGGTGCCTTCGACGACCGCCACCGCACCCGAATTGCGCACCGCGAACCTCTCGCCCGCGATACCTCGGAAGTAGCATTCGCCTGCAATGGCGCCATAGAGCACCGTGTTGCCGACAATCATGCTTTTCTCGGGCACGATGCCGGATTTCGGGTTTGGCCGAACGATCAGCTTGCCACCCGAGAGCCCCTTGCCGACGTAGTCGTTGGCTTCACCCACCAGGTCGAGCGTCACACCCTTGGTCACCCACGCGCCAAAGCTCTGTCCCGCAATGCCGGTGAACGAGAGCCACACCGTGTCT
>JBKDZY010000435.1:0-7534 GCA_047971765.1 Hyphomicrobiaceae bacterium
GGCGGCGAGGCTGGCGAGGGATTGAGGTTCGTCCTTGAGGGAGGACCGGGCGCGGCCCAGTGCGGCGATGGCGTCATCCTTGCGCCCCAGAACGACATAGGCGCGGACCAGCTTTTTCCAGCCCTCGAGATCATGGCCATCCTTATCGAGACGGTCGGCGAGATTCTGCACCATGCCGGCGATCATGCTGCTGCGCTCTGACGCGGTCATGTTGCGGGCGGTGGCGACATCGGCGGCGGTTGGACCGCGTGCATCCGGGGGCGTGGCCTGGGCCGTGCGGTCCTGCGCATCGGGTGGCGAGGGCGCCCTGGTTCCGGTGAGTTCAGCCAGATGCTTTTCCACCATCGGGCGCCAGGAGGCATCAGGCGGTGCAGTTGCCAGCAGGGATCGGTAGTCGGCTTCGGCCTCGGCCAGCCTGCCATCCTGTTCCTTGGCTTGTGCGAGCCAGAAGCGGGCCTCGACGTTGCCGGGATCGAGCTTCAGCATCTTTGCGAAGGCCGTGCGGGCCTCCGGTTGGATGCGTCCACTGTTGACCAGCATGGATGCCTCGGCCAGTCCGGCAAGGCGCTTCATGGAGTCGCCATTCAGGGCAATGGACCGCTGGAAGGCGTGGAGTGCATCCGGGTAGCGGGAGAGCTGGAGGTAGACGGGTGCGATGACATCCCAGCCCTTGCCGTCATCGGGATTTTCCTTGAGGCGTTGCTCGACAGCAGCGACCAGACGCTCGACGCGAGACCTGTTTTTTGCCTGCGCCTCGCGCATGGCGACGTCCGGGCGCTGGGCAAAAGGCTGCGCGGGCAGGAATGGCGTGCCGGTGGCGATATAGGCCGCGATGGCGGTTGCAGGAATGAGGACCATCAGGATGACAGCGGCAAAGCGCGCGCGGCCAGCGGGGCGGGTGGCCTCCACCACGGGTTCGCCTGGCTTGGCGCTGGCATCAGATACCGTGTCGGGAGCAGCAGGCTGACCCTGCGGGGTGCCTGTCGCGAGAAGGCGGCGTGCGATCTCCGTGCGGGCGGCGCCTGCCTCGGTCTCGCCGATCAGGCCCCGCTGGAGGTCGGCTTCGATCTCCGATAGTTGGTCCTTGTAGACGGCCGTTGTGGGGGCATCGTTGCGGAATGCCGGCGAGTCACGGCGAACAACCAGCGGCCTGACGAGAAAAGCCACCACCCCGGCTGACAACACCGCAAAGATCAACCAAAGAAGCATCGCCGTTCCCGGGCCCTAACTGTTCATGGAAGAAGTAGGGAGGCGGGCCGGGAATAGCAAGTCCGCGCCCTGCCGCAGCACGCCTATGTCGCGGTATTTCGCGACGATTGGAGCTCGGCCGCCTGGCGGTCTAGGAGATGGTGCGCCAGGAGCCATCGGGGCCGCGACAGGCTGTCCCGCGAGCGACGCGCGGACGACCGTCAATGTAGATGGTGTGGCTGTAGTCGCGGCAATCCTGGTCATCCCGCCGGTAGCGGGCGGTTGGGACGACCTCGCCATAACGGCCGTCCTCGGCGTTCTGCCAACGGACGGGCTGTCCGGCCTCGCCGTGCTCGAAGGCCTTGTATTCGGCCTGCTGGGCCAGGATCCGGTCCTGCTCATCCATGGATTTTCCGATTTCGCTGCCGACGATGCCACCGGCGACGGCGCCGACGATTCCGCCTGCAATCCTGCCCTTGCCGCGGCCGACCGCACTGCCAAGGATGCCGCCAGCGACAGCGCCGACGGCGAGGCCCGTATCGGCCTTGGTCGGCCCTTCGGGTCCGCATCCGGAAACTGCGGCAGCGCAAAAACCGGCAACAAATGTCATCATGAGCACTTTACGCATGGCAGGAGCCCCCCGTTGGCCATGGAGTCTGGTGCGCGGCGGGTCGTGATCTTTCCGCCGGGCAAATGTGGTTCGGTTCGGGCCATATTACGCCGTCAGCCGGACCACGTTGAAGAGTTGGTTCTTGCTGTGCACCGATTCTGGCAGAACTGCGGCTTTTACAACCCGGTCCAGCCGATCATGTGGATGGCAGGTTCAACCGTGCACTGAGGCCACCCAGGTCCGAGGCATCGAGATTGAATTCGCCGCGGTAGGTCTGGACGAGATCGGCGACGATGGAGAGGCCGAGGCCCGAGCCGGGTTTGGTTTCGTCCAGGCGGCGGCCGCGCTTGATGCCCTGCGTCCGCTGTTCAGGGGTGAGGCCGGGGCCGTCGTCGTCAACGGTGATCAGCAGCCGCCGCTGCCCGCCTTTTTGCTGGGGCTGGACCGTGCGGACCTCGATCTTGATCGCGGAGTGGGCCCATTTGCAGGCGTTGTCTGCCAGGTTTCCGAGCATCTCCTGGAGGTCCTGCTTTTCCCCCTGGAACACGGCGCTGGACGGGCAATCGACCACGATGTCGAGGTGGCGTTCCTGGTGGATTCGCTCAAGGGTGCGGGCGATGGCCTGGGCGACCGGCTTAACGTCCGTCATGCGACCGATGACACCAACGTGCGCGGCCATCCGTGCACGGTCGAGATAATGCTGGACCTGGTCGCGCATGATGTCGGCCTGCTCGGCGACTTTGCGAGCCGGCGGCGAAGGATCGTCGCTGACTTCGTTGGTGATGACGGCCAGTGGTGTCTTGAGGGCGTGGGCCAGGTTGCCGACCTGGGTCCGGGCCCGCTCGATGATGTCCTGATTGGATTTCATCAAGGCATTGAGCTCGTTCTGGAGTTGCTCGATCTCGGCGGGGAAGTTGCCTTCGAGCCTCTGGGCTTCGCCGGACCGGATCCTGGACAGGCGCTGCTCGATCACGCGGAGCGGTTTCAGTCCGTACCGCACCTGCAGGAAGGTGGACAGAATGAGACCCAGTCCGGCGAGGGCCAGGGAGAACGACAACGGCACGCGAAATTCGTCGATGCGGGTCTGGGCAAACTCGATGTTGCCGGCGACGAGAAAAGAATAGAGGTGCGGGTTCTCGTCGTCACCGCTGTTGAAGATCGTCTCTGCAACCCGGAGAGGTTCGCCGGCAGGGCCGGTCATGTCCTGCCAGATGATGTTGAAGTTGTCGGGCTTGAGGCCGCGGCTCGAGGGCAAGGGCAGGAAGTCGGAAGTGAGCGAGGCGGAGACCAGGCGTTTGCCCGGACTGGAGCCCAGCGGGGTGATCTGCCAGTACCAGCCCGAATGGGCGAGTTCGAACAGGGGCTCGCCAACGTTGCGCGGCACCTTGGGGACCGGTCCGGTCTGATCGGTGGCGCAGGCGATGTTCAGGGTCAGCAGTTGGCTGAGGCGTGCGTTGAAGTTCTTGTAGATGTCCTGCTTGTGCACCCAGTCAATGGTGAGTCCAGCCAGAGGCAACACCAGAACGGCCCAGACGGCCGCGGTGCGAAAGAGCCGGAAGGACAGGGAATTAAGCTTCATCCTTTTCCGGGGAGAGGCGGTAACCCAGGCCGCGCACAGTCTTTATGAGATAGGGTGGAATCTTTTTCCTCAGGCGGCCGACGAAAACCTCGATGGTGTTGCTGTCGCGGTCGAAATCCTGCTCGTAGAGATGTTCGACGAGTTCCGTGCGCGAGACGACACGGCCGTTGTGATGCAACAGATAGGCCAGCAACCGGTATTCGTGGGATGTCAGCTTGACGGGTTGTCCGTCGAGTGTGACGCGCGCGGTCTTGGTGTCGAGACGTAGCGGTCCACATTCGATCTCGGCGCGGGCGTGACCGGTGGCGCGGCGCACCTGGGCGCGGATGCGCGCGAGCAATTCCTCCATGTGGAACGGCTTGGCGACATAATCGTCAGCGCCCGCATCCATGCCCGCCACCTTGTCGCTCCACCGGTCCCGGGCCGTGAGGATGATGACGTGCATGTTCCGGTCTGCCCGGCGCCACTGCTCCAGAACCGAGATGCCGTCCATCTTGGGTAGCCCGATATCGAGCACGACGACGTCGTAGGGCTCCGTCTCGCCAAGAAAGAAGGCCTCCTCGCCGTCCATGGCCTTGTCGACGGCATAGCCGGCATCGGTCAGCGCGCCAACGAGCTGGCGGCTGAGATCGGGATCGTCCTCGACAACAAGTACACGCAAGGTTCTTCGTCCTCGTTGGCCGAAATCCGGGGATCCAGGCTGCAGCCGGACTGGCTGCGGTGGAATGCCGGTGCGGCATGACTTCGGCGAAAGATAATATCAAATCGCGGCTTTGTCGCGCCCGAGTAAAAGAACGTCGTGCACGACGGGAGGCGTGCGGCACCCAATGCGTGACGGATCAGCGGCCAGGAAAGCGGGCGTTGACGGTGGTGTTGGAGACGCGCCCATTGGCTGCGCGGACTGTCAGCCGGTAGATGTAGGCGCCATCATCCTTGCACAGTGTGATTCGCACCACGTCCGCGCCGAGGGTGTTCCGTGTCTGGTCCTGGACATCGCGGACAGACCTCAGGCCCTCGCGGCGGACGACCGGTGCTGCATCCGACCAGTCAGGGATGCACTGGGGGTTGGCCGCCGCCGGTGACGCCCACATCGCGATGAGCCCACCCACTAAGGTGGTGAGGCTGATCAGGCATTTGTGCTTCGCGATCGGCATGGCAACTCCAGTGATGTGTGCCTAGCGGAGAACGGCTGAACCCAGGATGAACATAAGTCCGGAGTTCGGTTCACGTTTGGGCAAATGAAGCCGATTGCCCGTTGTCGGAAATTCCGTCCGTGTGCGGGCTATGGCCGGGGCAGGCCGGAGCGGGCCGAGAGCGGTGTGCTGGCGCGGGTGCGGCCAATGATGGCCATGATGGTGCCGAGGAGGCCGCCGATGGCCTGCATGGTGGTCATGAGGTTGTTGCCCAGATGCTGGATCATGTCGGCGGAAACATCGAATCCCATGGCCGAGAACAAGGTCGGGGCCACGGTGCTGAAGGTGGTGAGAAGCACGCCCCAGATGGTGAGCGATTGGCCCCACCATTTCGGTGTGCCGGTGCTGGCGGGCGTCGTGTTGGGTGTCGAGGGCATTTCGGGTTTCTCCTTGGTTGGTGAGGTGGAAAAGGAAGCGTTCGGCCGGTGGCCATCGGGCGCGGGCGGGATGAGCGAACGAGCCTGGGCGAGCGCCTGGTCGACGCGCGAGAGCCAGCCGCGCCCGAACCGCCAGAAGTGACGCAGGGAGCGGTAGCGGCGGCGGCGGATGTCTGCGTACCGATCGAGCAGGCTCGTCAGCGCCATGGTGTGGGCGGCACGGAGCGTGATGGGGCCGATTTCGCCATCGGCAGACACCCCGAGCGCCCGTTGCAGCATGAGAGCTGCTCCGGTGACGCCCTGGTTGACCGCGGTGTCGAAATGGAAATGGGCCAGTGCGGCAGGAAGTTCGGCGCAGCATGCGGGCTGCCAGTAGTCCGACAGATAGATGGTTTCGACCAGGGTATCGGGAATGGCGCGCAAGGCGTCTTTCAGGCGGGAGAAGGATTGCGCGGTGACCTCCTCGCCGATGTTGCGGGCAAAGACGGCAAGGGTAATGCCCTTGTTGGTTGGCCCGCCGGGATCGTAGGGGTCATCCGTCCAGCCGCCTTCGAAGGCGAGAATGCGCTCAAGGGACCACGAGAATGATGCCCGTTCAGACCGGGGCGAAGGCGCCCGCGACGCCAGAGGCCGTGCGTTGGGGAGGCGGAGCCCCAGCAGGCGCGCGCGGTCGAAGCGGGCGACGCCTACGGCGTCCGACTGGTTGCCGCCGAGGAGGTAGACGGCATCGGCGGTTTCGCCCACGAGAAAGCCGACGTGGCCTTGCGAGGGATCTGCGCCGCGCGAAAGGACGGCAATCGCTCCGAAGGCGTTGTTGCCGGCGGACGTGCCCCAATCGAGATAGGAGCGTGCAAGCAGTGATCCACTGGAGGCGATGCCGGCGCGTTCCAGGCAGGCGCCGACATAGGCGGCACACCAGGGCGTGGAGTCATCGGCGTCGGCCTGATGGTGGACGAGGCGGATGTAGTCCGAAATGCGGGGGTTGCTATGCGGGCCTTGAATTTCGTGCTGGCCGAGTTCGGCCCAGGCATGGGGCATCCAGGCCGGCTGCCATGAAGGAGCAGCGGTGGTCATGATTTTTCTCGCAATGCAGGGAACGTGGGGATGCCTGCCGTGAGACTGGCGGCTGGACGATCAGAGCGTCGCGCTGCGGGCGATGCCGCGGCCGATGGTGAAACTCATCTGGACGATGCGCACGGTGAGCGATGGCTGGGGTGCACCGAAGTCCTCGATCTGCTGGGCGGCGGTGTAGGTGATGCTAGGCGTGTTGGCGGTCAAGGTGCGGACGACTGTCGTGCCGGACAGGATGTCGATCTCGTAGGCCTCTGCGTCCTCGCCGAGCGGGACTTCCGGCGGGAGCCAGTTGTCGCCGCCGATGCGGGTGCGACGCAACCATGTGACGACAAGATCGCCATTGGTCCGCGAGCCGCGAACATGCACGGGACTGAGGGGGCGTAATCCGCGACCCGAAAAGGAATGGCGGGCGGTCTGATAGGTCTCGTCGCCAAGGTCGCGGGTGGATGGGCCGTAGCGCCAGTTGAAAGGGATGTCGATGTCGGCATGGGAGAGGGGGACGGGGGTGATGGCCTGGTCAAGAAGAATGACGCGGGCGCCAGAGGGAACAGGCCCCCGCATGGCATCTTCGGTGCCGGCCTGGCCGCGCAGCAGGCCCGTCAGCAGGTAGGTGGCGGGGGCGACGAGGGTCGCGGTTTCGAACTGCAGAACTTCCCACTTTCCATCTGCAGCCTCGATGGCCGCGGCATTGGCACCGCCAAGCAGCCCGAGGTGGGTGACGGATGCGAGGGAACCGGTGTCAAGTTTGACGTGCAGATGCGTGGCATGGTCGATGCGGCTTTCGGGGCCTGGGGGCAGTGGGTCGAGCGTGGCGCCGGTGGTCGCGTTGCGGGTGGCAAGGGCTGCGAGCACGTAGCCGGTGGTTTCCGGCGAACGGTAGAAGGCGGCTTCTCCTGGCCAGGGCGACCGGGCGGCTGCGACATAGCCTGCAAGTGGATTCTCGTTGCCGGTGAGAAGGGGCAGGTCGAGAAAAAGGCCGAGCACGGGTCCCTCCGAAGGAAGAGGTGGGACGGGAGCTGGACGGGCCACAGCCGGTGCGGTCGAATAGATGACGGGATCAATGGAGAGAGCGTCAAGCGCGCGGCTGCCATGATCGCCGATGCCGGTGACGCGCAACAGCCGTGTCTTGCCGCTATTCGCAACTTCGATCACGTCGCCGGCCTCGAGCGCGAGCGCCGACGGGGGAATTTCGAGGTGGGCCTTTTCGCGACTGGCCCAGGCCTCGAACAACCAGGTGTCTGCGATGCGTGCGGCGTCGGCCTGTCCCATGACGAGCGGCAACTGGGCATCGGCAATGCGTCCGGATGCTCCCGTGAGACGGCGCGAACTGGCGATGGCCTGGCGGTAGTCCGCGTCGGCGCTGCTGAAGGCGATGCGCGCGGTGGCGGGGAGATCGGTTTCCTGGGTACGGGTGAGGGTCAACAGCGGCGCCAGCGGTTTGGTTTCGACAAGGTCTGCTGGCGAGAAGGCGCGTTGCGGGAGTCCGGCGCCGCGATGGCGCACGCGGATGAGG
>JBKDZY010000436.1:0-5243 GCA_047971765.1 Hyphomicrobiaceae bacterium
CCAGATCATTGGAGTAGAACATGGCTGCCACCGAAGGCACATCACTAAAAGGAGTCGGGCCGCAGTCCCGCTATGTCAAGATCCAGGGTCGGGAGATGCACTACACCGAGTGGGGCAGCCCTGGCGCCAGGCCGGTAATGATGTGGCATGGACTGGCGCGCACCGGCCGGGATTTCGACTTTCTCGCCCGCAAACTCGCCGACCGCTTCCACATCGTGTGCCCTGACACCATCGGGCGCGGACTGTCGGAATGGAGCGACAAGCCCGACAGCGACTACTGCTTCGACGTCTATGCCCGCCATGCCGCCGAACTGGCCGACGTGCTCGGATGGAAGACGCTCGATTGGGTCGGCACGTCGATGGGCGGCTCACTCGGCATGCGGGTGGGGGCAACGACACTTGCCGGCCGCATCCGCCGGCTGGTCATCAACGACATCGGACCGACCTTTCCGGTGGAGCCGTTCGAGCGCATCAAGACCTACGTGGGGAGCCCTTCGGAGTTTTCCACGATGGGCGAGCTCATCACCTACTTCCAGACCATATACGCACCGTTCGGCCATCATACCGATGCGCAATGGCGGCACTTTGCCGAGACTTCGATGCGGCGGCTGCCATCGGGAAAGGTCACCGCACACTATGATCCCGCCATCGTGCGCCAGCTCTTCAGTTTTCCGAACGACTTCGAACTCTGGGATTGCTGGGACCGGATCACGGCACCCACGCTGGTGCTGCACGGCGAAAGTTCCGACCTTCTGCTGCCCGCCATCGCCGCTGACATGGCCAGGCGGGGACCGAAGGCCCAGGTGGTAGACATCACGGGCTGCGGGCATGCCCCGGCTCTCAATGTGACAAGCCAGACGGCCATCGTCGCGCAGTTCCTGGATGCGGCCTGAGCGATGTCGATTGCATCGACTTCGGCTGAAAAAACTCGAGTTGGCGGGGCGGCTACTGACAGAAGTGGTAGGTGCCCTTGCGGCCATGCCGCGCGAGGTCCAAATGGAAGTGGTCGCGATGATAGCGGTCGGCCAACGGGCCAAGGACCGTCGTGAAGACGCCGCAGGCCCCCTTGTGCACCTGACGCAGGAACGTGCGGTCGCGGGCGCTCCCCCACCAGTCCTTCTTGACGCTGATCCAGCGACCGTCCGCCAGCTTGAAGCGCGAGATGTCGATGGCATTGGCATGGCCGTGCTCTGAGAGCTTGGCCCCCGGAATGCCGTTGCGGCCCCGGCAGGAATAGGAGGCGGCGACCTTCAGCTCGACGACCGGCATCCGGTAGTAGCGTTGCGCCATGGGCTCCACCACGGTCGCCATCCAGATGTCGAGGGCCGGGATCATCTCGCACCGCAACAGTGCGGCGGGCTGCAACGCAACCCGGCCATTCATTGCTGCCGTTACCCGGAAGGGATGGATGGCGCCACAACGACCGGGGCCATCGATCGAGGGACGTTCAATGTGGAACGAGGTGCGCTTGACCAGATTGAGGGCCAGACAGCGCCGCTCCTCTTTCGCCCGCCAATCGCCCGACTGGGACCTGATGTGCGGCAGGCCGATGGACGATGGGGTCGTCCGGGCCGGATTCACCGAGCGACCACATCCCGACAGAGGGACGAGGGCGATGATCAGTGACAGGAGGATGAGGTTACGCGACGCTGACATACCATCATTCAGTATACTCTTTTGGTTAAATTTCCCTTTATGCGCACGCCTGGACACGGTTCGCCTATCACCCGGCTACTGTTTTTCTGCCCGCCTGCCAGCAGTGGAGACGGTGTTGTTCAGCAGAGCCTTGGTGGCTGCGGCAACATCACTCGCAGAGCGCCATAACTCTCGGAACGAGCAGATATTCTAGTGGGTGAGCCTGGCGATTTGATGCCGGGATTGCGATTTGGACCGCCGCAATATGGGCGGCTTTGTGCTCTCGAAAATCGTCCGCTTCCGGATTATCCTATAACGGGATTATCGGCACACACACCGCTCCCGCGGTGCAGCCCGGCGATGGCGGACGAATTAACCGTATCACTCTGAAACACTTCACGTTGCCTGCGCAAGCATGGCGAATGCGCGTAGACAACACACAGTTGTCCTCCAAAAGGGGGATTGGTCATGTATCGAAACAAGCTTCTCGTCGTCGGCGCAGGGCCGGTCGGCCTCGCCATGGCTGACAGCCTCAAGCAGGCTGGCATTGCCTACGACCAGGTCGATGCCAGCACAGGTCTTGGTGGCAACTGGCGCCATGGCGTCTATTCGACCGTTCACATCATTTCCTCCAAGCGCTCGACGGCCTATGCAGACTACCCGATGCCGGACGGTTATCCGGATTTCCCGTCCGGCAAGCAGATGCTCGCCTATCTGGAGAGCTATGCGCGCGACCGCGGGCTGATGGAGCACATGGAGTTCAATCTCAAGGTTGTCGAGGCCACTCCCAACCTCGATGACACCTGGAGGGTGCGCTTCTCGACGGGCGAGGAACGGGTCTACAAGGGCGTGGCCATCTGCAATGGCCACCACTGGGCCAAGCACGGCACCGACATTCCGGGCTCGTACACCGGCCAGGTGATGCACTCGAAGGACTACCAGAAGCCCGCCGATATTGCCGGAAAGCGCGTGCTGGTGGTCGGTTGCGGCAACTCCGGCTGTGATCTTGCCTCGGAAGCCGCACGGGTCGGGGTGTCGTCCGACTGGAGCATCAGGGGCGGCGCGTGGTTCCTGCCGAAGACGGCGTTCGGCCGGCCGCTCACGGACCTGCCTATCTGGCGCCTGCCGATCTGGTCGCAGCGTCTGATCCTGAAGGCGCTCATCCGCATGTTCATCGGCAAGTACAGCGACTACGGCCTGCCGATGCCGAAACACAAGATTTTCGAGCGTCATCCGACATTCGGCACCGACCCGCTCAACTACATCCGGCAGGGGCGGATCACGCCACGGCCGCAGATCAAGACGACAGAAGGCAAGACCGTGCACTTCGCCGACGGATCCAGCGGCGACTACGATCTGATCGTCATGGCGACCGGCTTCGACCTGGTGTTCCCGTTCCTGCCCGAAGGGCTGGTCGAGGTGCACAACAACACCGCGCAGATCTACGGCGGCGCGTTCCCGCCCGGCGTCAAGAACCTCTACATCGTCGGCTCGGAGCAGCCGCGCAACGGCTTCGGCACGCGGGTGACGCCTGCGACCCGAATCTATGCCCGCATGATCAAGATGCAGGATGAGCTTGAGCATCCGCTGGGGTCGGTGCTGAAGTTCGCCCGGGAGAAGATCCCGCCAAGCCCGTTCCTCGATCCCGGTTCGGTGCTCCGGCAGATCTGGCTCGGCGGCAAGCTGCTCTGGATGCTGCGTTTCGAGGGCAAGCGGTTAGCCAAACGCGAAACTTATCGGCCGGCCGCACTCGAACTTTCGGAGCGCATGGACTATCAGTCACAGGCTGCCGAGTAGCGGCGGCTGGCAATCGGGCCACACGGGGCGGCCGGAGCAGAACCCGAGGTGATGTCGTTCATGAAGGTGCTGGTAACGGGTGCGGGCGGGCACCTTGGCTACAATCTGGTGCAAGCGCTGCTGGACGAGGGGCACACCGTGCGCGCCTCGATCCGGACCACGAAAGACGCGGCCGCTGTTGCGCGCCTGCAGGGTCTGGGGCCTGTCGAAGTGGTCGGCGCGCAACTGGAAGATGGCGCGGAGCTGCGGGCCGCAATGGAGGGCGTGGACATCGTCTTCCACACGGCGGCGGTATATCTGCTCTACGCGCCCGGCCGCGACGACGAGATTGTCAAAGCCAGCACGGACGGCGTCGAACGCGCGCTTCTGGCGGCCAAGGACGCCAAGGTCGGGCGGGTCATCCTGACCTCATCGGTGGTGACCCTCCCGCTGCGCACACCGGGTGCGCCGCCGGCAACCGAGGCCGACTGGAACGAAGATCTCCGGGTGCCCTATTTCCGCGCGAAAACGGTCGCGGAGCAGAAGGCCTGGGCGTTGGCTCGCGACCATGGCATCGATCTCGTCAGCGTACTGCCTGCCGCGTTCGCCGGGCCCGGCTTCATTCGCCCGACGCCAACCGTCGATCTCATCGCGTCGATCATGAACAAGGCGATGGACATTGCCGCGCCTCCGGGCACCTACCCCTACGTCGATGTTCGCGATGTTGCCCGCGCGCATGTCCTGGCCATGGCGCCAGCCGCCACCGGCCGCTATCTGGTCATCAACGAACCGATCCCGACGTTCTTCGAGATCGCGAAGCTGATGCACGCGATTGACCCTGCGATCCCCTCTCCGAAATTCGAACTGCCGCAGTTCACGATGCGCGCCGTGCCGCTGCTCGACCGCATCAATAGCTGGATGGGCGGCAACTCACGGAGCATGACGCCCGAGATGGCGGCGACCCTGGCAGGCAAACGCTTCAACGCCACGGCTGCCAGAGCGCGGGCCGACCTCGGCTGGAAGCCCGAGATCAGCCTCAGGCAAAGCCTCGCCGACACCATCTCGACGCTCCGCGCGCTGCGTACCTCCCAGGCGGCATAGCCGATCCGCCGGTTTCCGGCTGGTTCCGAAATGCCCCGCCTTTCGGACCGGGGCACCCTGCACCCCCAATCCAAATGAACAACGATCACCGCTTTGTGAATACGGAACGAATCGATCCTTATTTACAATTTCATGAACGATGTTAAATTTACTTCATCGCTCGAGAGCAGCAAGCCCCCTGAACGAGATCAACGAACCCGGACATCTGGTTGAGTTCCCCACGACCTGCGACCAACGGAGATCTGAAATGAAAACCATTCTTGCCTCAGTGCTCACCCTTGGCCTTCTCTCCAGCGCTGCTTCCGCCAGCACGATGACGCCTGCGCAAGTCGACAACTCAACCGTTGGATGGTGCTGGTCGCCCTACACCAGCCGCTGAGATTTCACCCCAAGTCATATTGCCTGCGGTGGGATTGCCTCTCCTCCGTCAGCCTCACCGCCGCGATATTTCATCCTCATATTGTTCTTCCCGTGTCCCCCGAGGCCCGCCCTCGGGGGATTTTTTCATGCACGGCATTTGCCGGATGCCAGGGGCGCCTGACCATCAGCCCGCGTGTGCGCGGCCACCCCGCCAAGTTTGGCAGCGGGGAGGAGACAGGTTTCGGTTCTTGCAGGGAAGCAGCAGCGGCTACGGGCTGAGTTCCGCGGACCGTGGCCGGGGCGATGGCGGCGTCTCAGCCGTTCTCCATTTGTGGAGCGCGACCCCGGAGGATTTCTTCGGCGCGCTATCC
>JBKDZY010000437.1:0-1751 GCA_047971765.1 Hyphomicrobiaceae bacterium
GCCATTGACGCTGCGAAGCTCCCAATGAAAGGCCATGCCATCGGCGTTGCCACCGGATCGCGCGAAGCCGGTCATGCTGTTGATGGTCATGTCGCGTGTGCGGCTTTCCTGGTTTGGTTCAGATCTCGCGTTCGAGCCATAGCGCCAGATTGCCCCTGAGGGAAGACCGTCAGAACTCCAGGATGAACATTCGCAGGCTTGTTGTGCTGATGGCATGGCGCAATCCAACGCTCACGACCAGCATCGCTGCGCGTCAACACGATCGTCAAGTTTGAGTGACAACAGCGTCACTGCTTCGATTTGTGCTTCGGTTTTCCGTTGGCAGCCTTGTCCGCATTCACGACAGCCGGGGCATCAGTGCTTGCCGGACGGGCCCTCTCGATGCGGCGCCAGTTGGCAACGGCGGCATTATGATCCTTCAGGTTGGTAGTGAAGGTATGACCACCTGTCCCGTCCGCGACGAAGTACAGTTCGGACGTGGAAATGGGATTGAGAACGGCTGCGATGGAAGCGCGCCCCGGGTTGCAGATGGGGCCGGGCGGCAGGCCGTCGATCTGATATGTGTTGTATGGCGTCTTCTTGTCGATATCCGCCCGGGTCAGGCTGCGGCCGAGCGGGCCCTGGCCACCGACCAGACCATAGATGATCGTGGGGTCGGACTGCAGGCGCATCCCCTTCGTCAGGCGATTGATGAAGACGGCGGCGACACGGGGGCGTTCTTCCGCCTTGGCTGTTTCCTTCTCGACGATGGACGCGAGGGTCAGGGCTTCCTCGACCGTCTTGAATGGCAGGTCGCTCTGGCGCTGGGGCCACAAGGCCTTGAGGAAACGAGTCTGGTCGGCTTCCAGCCTGTCGACGATTTCCTGGCGCGAGGTCCCGCGCGAATATCGGTAGGTATCGGGGAGCAACCGCCCCTCTGGCGGCATGCGTCCGATGGTGCCGGTGAGGCTCTGATCGGCATTGAGGCGAGCCACGATCTGCTCGGAGGTCAATCCCTCCGGGATCGTCAGTTTCACCATGATGCCGCGACCGGAGATGATGGTATCGAGGACATGACGGACACTGGCGCCAGCCGTGAATTCATATTCACCGGCCTTGAGCGAGGCCCTGTCGTTGCCGTGAAGCGAACCATAAAGCTTGCCGGCATAGTATTGGAGCATGAAGAGGCGGCGATCATCGATGACGCCGGCCCGTTCCAGCCGCTCGGCCACTTCCAGGGCGCTGTCGCCCTTCGGGACCACCACGACCGCGTTCTGGGTGAGCGGCCCTTTGGCGTCGAAGTCCCGGTGCAACCACATTGCAAATGCTGCCACCAGCAGGAAGCAGATAAACACGAATGAAAACAGGCCATCCAAGCCACGCAGGAAACGGCTCTCGGTTCGCGGTTCGCGCTCATGCGGCAAAGGTTTCAGCGGCCGTGGCGGTCGCGTCGGCATGATCAGCTCCGATGGGCTTCGCGGCACGCTTGACGATGTCCTCGGCTGCATCGTCCTGACCGTGCCTGTTTCTACTGGCGGCTTGGGCGCGTTCATGGTGCTGGTCTCGATCCCTTCGCAGCCGGTTCACACGGCAGACCACGGCCTCCATGACCCCGATCAGGTCAAACCGCTCGCGTGCAAGAAATCTACGCCGAAATGTGGCCGAACGACGTTGGAATAACTGTTGGACTGTGCCCAACAGAGATTGTTCCGTCTACTTCCGGCGCTACTGTTGCAAAACACACACGGCAGGCAAGGACGCAGCCCGATCAG
>JBKDZY010000438.1:0-3581 GCA_047971765.1 Hyphomicrobiaceae bacterium
CGCGCCCATCGCCATCATCCTGCCCGACGTACTCGATGTCGGGCTGGACGTGGTGTTTATCGGAACGGCGGCTGGGCTGCGCTCAGCCGCCGTTGGCGTCTATTATGCGGGTCGCACGAGAAAAGATGCAGACACCTCTTCGATGGATGACCATCCGCCCCTCCACCATTTAACCTGAACGAAATATCAACCTGTCATGCTGGCGGCGGGTTCGAGGTGTGCGTTCGCTGGACTGGCAAGGAAATTGTCCTGCGTGCGGCCGACAAGGGGTGAGCGACATGTTCGGCAAAGACAGCAGCTCGACGCGCTCCAGCGACGTTGGAGCCTTATCAACCTGGCACCGGCATAACCGCTATCGTCTTCTGGCATTAGCGCTGCTGCCCGTGGCGTATGTCGCCTTCACCTGGAGTGGCAGGTCCTCTTCAAGCGAGGACGTTCTGCGCGCGCAATTCCATATTCCGGACGATGTGGCGTTCAGCCAATCCGTTTATCCTGCCCGCAACATGGGGCACTACGTCGAAGGCATCGTCACGTTCACGCCGCCGCAGTACGACGCCTACCAGTCAAGCCTTGGCGACCCGCAGATCTGGAAGGCCGAGCCGTTTGCATCGACGTATCTGACGGTCGTGCCGCCGTTTTCTCCGCGGGCACTGACCTGGGAGGACCTGCCGAAGCCGCTGCTCGCCGGCAATGCCCGGGTTCGTTGGGGGAACCTCTCGTTCAAGACGGCGGCGACGGCCACATCGGGCAAGGTCCTGTGCATCGCGCTGCGGTTTCCGCCGGGCCAGCGCAAGGCCTCATGGGTGCCGCCGGTCGCGCGAGAGGCGGAGGCGCGCTATCCGCTGGAAACGCCGGCACGTCTCGATGGCTACAACGCCATTGCCTGCGCGGAAATGGGACGCGCCGAGCGCCCCCGGGGCTACATCCTGGGGCAGCTCAACGCGGACACGCAAACACTGCACATGATCGTGCATTGATCTGGCGCTCACGGAGCGTATCGGCCTCACGGCCGGAGCGATCGAGGAGATCGCACGCGGAAATCGTCGCTGCTTCGACCTTGCCCCTTCTTTGCCGGACACGTGGTCCAACAAGCCGCGCCGCGCACGCCGACAAATGGGTCCCGATGACAAGCACCGGGATGGCACGCGCGTCTTGTCGTGTGCTGCGGAGGCGCGGCTGGGGCATGAGACTGGTGACGTGCGCCCGGTCAGGCCTGATCCGTCGACATGACGACGAAATTCTTGTTGGTGCGGGTGTCAGCACGGGCGGGCTGGTCCGTCGTCACCAGTGTCATGCCCGGATGCAGGTGAGCCTCGACGATGGCGCGCCCTTCCGCATCGGTGGTGATGCGCTCCAGCACGTTCGAGCCGCGCCATCCGAAATCATTGGCCAGGCTTGGATCATACGAGATGCCCTGCCAGTCCAGGCCGCGCCGGGACTCATCAATGCCGCGCATCATGAACACATTCGAGCCGAGCGGCCTGTCGGGGTCCTTGATGTAGACCGGGCGCTGTGCAACGACGGCGCCATTGACCAGCATCACGCCGGCCTTGTCTGCGGCGCTGACGACGATCGACACCGGGGCAGAGACGGTCGTGACGTGCGGGGCCCAGTCCGCCTTGCGGCCCTTCAACTTGTGCTCGACCTTGTCGAACTCGCGCACGGCGTAGTCCGCCAGCACGATGCCGGGATGCACGACGTTATGGGGCTGGGAGCTGCTGCTGGCGACAATGACGGGCGTGCCGATATGGGTGACGCCATAGAGCACCTCGGAGAACTTCATGGGCAGGCGGATGCAGCCGTGCGAGGCCGGATAACCCGGCAGATGCCCCGCGTGCAGCGCGATGCCCGACCACGTCAAGCGGTTCATGTTGGGCATCGGCGCGTTGTTGTAGGTCGAAGACCGGTGATGCTTGTCCTTCTGGAGAATGGTGAAGACACCGGTTGGGGTCTCGTGCCCTTTCTTGCCGGTCGAGCAGGTGGAGACACCGATGCGGACACCGTTGCGGTAGACGTAGACAAGCTGGTCCGGCAGGGACACGATGATCGACACCGGCCCCACCGGCGAGGCCTGCGGATGCCAGGTGAACTGCCCCGGCTTCAACCTGGTGGCTTCGACGAGCGCCTGGGCCGCAGCACTGGTGGACCACGCCGCCGTGACACTGGCGCCGGCCGCACCGAACATGAGCTGTCTTCTATCCATACGCATACCTCGGTCCCTCCTCACATCAGGCCGCTGCCACACCTTTGCTGCGCGATGGCCGGTGTGGTCCTGCAAATAATCCGATTGGCGAAAAAACAGGGCGCACGTGTGGCGATTGCCAGCAGCCGTGCGCCCTCGGGGACCTTACCGGTCCGTGCGGATGAGCTGGACGCGCCGGTTCTGCGCGCGCCCGGCAAGCGTATCGTTGCTGGCCTTGGGTTCGGTCTCTCCGGCCCCGCTGGTGCGCAAGCGACGCGCTGCCACGCCACGGTCGATCAAGGCCCTCGCAACAGATTCCGCACGTTCGCGGCTGAGCTTCAGATTGTAGGCAGGCTTGCCGATCGAGTCGGTATGTCCGCGGATCTCGAGCGTCCACAACGGATTGGTCTTGAGCGTGTAGGCGATGTCGTCGATCAGCGATTTCGATTCCGGCAGCAGCTTCGCCTTGTCGAAGGCGAAATGGAGGCCATAGAGATCGTATTTGCGCATGGTGGCCAGCGCCTTGTTCATCTCGCCACGCAGCGCGCTGCTGGCCTGTACGCGCACGACGCGTTCCTCGCGGGGCTCCTTCTCCCAGCTCATCTGGATGCGCCGCTGGATGAGCAGCGGGTTCGCCCGGTCATCGAGAAAGTAGAAATCGCCGGTCGCCGTCTTGTTGCCCGAGCGGAACTCGCCGACGATGTGGACGACTGGCACCTCGCGCACGAAACTGTCGATCATCAAGGGCATACGGGTGGCCTTGACGAAACGGACACGGCCCGGAATGGACTGCAGCCGCTCATCGTAGATCATCGCCCACGGCGCGCTACCGGTCGACCGCAACGACTTCAAGGTGGCATTAGACATGCCAATGCTGGTGGAGCCGGGAATGACGTCGGGCATGTGGCGGCCATAGCCCAGCACGAAGCTGCCCGCTTCGAGGCGGTCGCTCATGCGCAGGAACCGGCTCACATTCAGGCCGCGCGTGCTTGAATAGCTGACACGCGCTCCGGTCTTGTCGACGCTGTCGAAGGTCAATACGGCCTCGGCATCCGGGCCGTACTTGTTGCTGAAAGCATAGAAGATCTTGCCACCGGCATGTGGCAGGAACGGTCCGAAATCCGTTGCCGAAGCCGTACTCGAAAACGCCGCAAGAATACCGAAACCGAGAACTGCGGCCACGCGCTTAAACGTCATTATATCCCCCATTTTTCCGACAACTCGCCCGTATGATCCTGGGCATGGTTTCGCGCATCTTTCGGAAGTGATTTGCGAATAAGTGCGGCCGGACGTCGGTCAATCCTGGAGACGGGACCGGGAAGTCCTTGCCGTCGCTCGTCTATTCCAAAAGCCACCGCCCATCTTGCCCCTCAACGGGAAATCAGCCTCACGCCCGCAG
>JBKDZY010000439.1:0-8103 GCA_047971765.1 Hyphomicrobiaceae bacterium
GGGTATCCGATGGCGGGACATCTGCTGCGCAAGGGCGGGCACGAGCTGACCGTCTACAACCGCACTTTTGCCAAGGCGGAGAAGTGGGTTGCCGAATACGGTGCTGGCAAGGCCGTGCGGACCCCGGCGGAGGCTGCAAAGGGGCAGGACTTCGTGTTCTGCTGCGTTGGCAATGACGATGACCTGCGCTCGGTCACGACGGCGAAGGACGGTGCGTTCGAAACGGTCGGGAAGGGCGCCATCTTCATCGACAACACGACGGCATCGGCCAACGTGGCGCGGGAGCTCTATGCGACGGCCAAGGCAGCCGGTTTCGGGTTCATCGACGCACCAGTTTCCGGTGGCCAGGCTGGTGCCGAGAACGGTGTGCTTACCGTCATGTGCGGCGGTGAACGCGATACCTTCGAGCGTGCCAAGCCGGTGATTTCCCAGTTCGCGCGGGCGGTCAACCTGATCGGTGAGCCCGGCGCGGGGCAGCTCTGCAAGATGGTCAACCAGATCTGTATTGCGGGGCTGGTGCAGGCGCTGTCGGAGGGGGTGCAGTTCGCCCAGAAGGCCGGGCTGGATATCCCGATGGTGATCGACACCATCTCGAAGGGCGCGGCCGGCTCGTGGCAGATGGAGAACCGCTGGGAAGCCATGATGAACGGCAAGTACGACTTCGGCTTCGCCGTCAACTGGATGCGCAAGGACCTGGCCATCGCCATTGACGAGTCGCGCAAGAACGGCGCCCATCTGCCAGTGGCGGCGCTGGTGGACCAGTTCTACTCCGAGGTGCAGCGTCTTGGCGGTGGGCGCTGGGATACGTGCAGCCTGCTGGCGCGGCTCAACGACCAGCACGGTGATGACGGCAAGAACTGAGCCGCTTCGAAGACAGTAACGGCCGCGATGCGGCTGTTACTGCAGCAGCACATCCTCGCGCCATTCGAAAGCTGCTCGTTCGGCCTTCAGGCGATCGGCGGGCGAAAGCTTCTTGACGACGGCATCGAGTTTCGGGTCGTCGAGGCCCGAGGCCTTGGCGATCAGATGCCATTTGGCGGCGGCGATCAGGTTGGTCCTGGCGCCCAGGCCGGCGGCATAGGCATGGGCGAGGCGGTTCTGTGCAACGGGCATGCCCTTGTCGGCTGCCGATTTCAGGAGTTGGACGGCGCGCCTGGGATCGGGTGGCGTTCCCTTGCCCCGGAACAGGATTATGGCTTCGTCGAGCTGCGCATCCGCCAGTCCCTTGCTGGCGGCCTGTCCGATCCAGTGGGCGGCCTTGAACGCGTTGGCGTCGGTGCCGGTGCCTGTCGCGTAGAGTGTGCCCAGGTCATACATCGCGGCTACAACGCCATGCTCGGCGGCGAACTGCATGAGCTGGAAACCGTGGATCGGATTCTCGGGCTTGCCTTCGCCTGCGAGGAAGAGGAGGGCGAGATTGTAGCAGGCCTCGGGCTGCTGCTGGGCTGCAGACTTTTCGATGAGGTCTGCGCCCTTGGCGATGTCCTTCTTCACACCCTGGCCCCTCAGGTAGAGCAAGCCAAGGCTCAGCAGAGCTTCCTTGTCGCCAAGATCTGCTGCGCGCTGGTACCATTGTGCCGCGAGACCATAATTTTGCGGCACGCCCAGGCCTTCCGCATGGATTCGTGCAACCAGGGTGAAGGCTTGTGGTTCGCCCTTGGCAGCATTCTTGGCGGCGATGGAGAGCGCTGTCAGGTACCGCCCCTGCTCGAAGGCATCATAGGCTGGATCATTTCCCCCTGACACCTGCCTGGGTACTGACGGAAGGAACGGTTTGGTGGGCAGGTGGCCGACACCTTCGCCAGGAGACAGCCATTTGATTTCACGCGTCCTGGGGGTGACGGGCTGGCTTTTGACCTTGGCCGCCTTGGTGCCCGATTGCATGTTGTCGCGCTTGGCCGGGGCAATGCGCTGTTGCCAGCGGTTTGTCTCGGCCCTGCTGCCGGTGGGGGCCGCCAGAGACAGGCCCAGCACTGCCAAGGCTGCGGCGATACCCTGCACCAGATACAAAGACGCCATGCGGGCGATTTTGCTCCGACTTTCAGTGTCGTCGAATGGGGCGGCCAACGGGGCCGTCGCCGTGGTTCTCAATCCTGGTCTGGCAGCCATTATTCCAGTCCGATTTGTGTCTCCAGTTGCCGCTGGGCGTCGGCGATGGTGTCGATGGTTGCGCGGACATGTCGAGCAGCGTCGGACGGTGCCAAGCCGGGCGAAATGTCCAGGCAGATGAAGTCGGCGCCGGCGAGGGCCAGGTCGTGGGCCACTGTGGCATCGGCAACATTCATTCCCACAACGGGGACCTCGAAGATCTCAGCCCACCAGGCAATCAAATCCTTCTGACGGAGACGGGCTTCCTCTTGGCGCTTTACGAATGCCGGTACGCCGAACCCCACATAGTCTGCGCCAAGTTCGCCCAAGGTCATGGCGTCGTCACGGGAACGGCCTGCATCGGCCCCGAGGATCGTCCTGCCGCCGAGCCAGGCGCGGGCTGCCTCGTATTCGCGGCTGATGTGGTCGTTGACGGGGAGATGTACGCCATCGGCGCGCAAGGCACGGGCAAGCTCGGTGTCGGTTTCGATGAGCATGGCCGATCCGGCCTTTTGTCCCAACGCAACCAGGGGACGTGTCAGGTCCGGGGTCAACGTTGCGGTCTCCACCGGTTCGAGGATCACGGATGCGACTGGTCCGGCACAAAGGGCCGCCTCCAGGCGTGCGTGCGCCCCCTCGTCGACAGCAAGTGCCAGCATCAATTCGATGGAAATCGGATTTCCAGGTTCATTCATGGTGTTTGGGCCGAAATGTCAATTGCTGGCCCCTGACGCTATCTGCGTGAATTGAGGCAAAAGCGTGAGGGGTGGACGCAGCCTGTGGATCACAAGTCGCAGGTGTCCGGCAAGTGTGTCGTTTCACTGCACCGGCCAAGGGGGGGGCCGGAAACGCAGAAAAGGGAGCCTGGGAGGCTCCCTTCTGGGCAGAGTCCGGAGAAAAGCAGATCTTGAGACCAGGAGGTATAGCCTCCCAACTCAGGCAGCAACTGTTCCTTCGTCACCTGGGTCGCGCAGAACATAGCCGCGGCCCCACACTGTTTCGATGTAGTGCTTACCACCCGTCGCCGTTTGCAGCTTCTTGCGAAGCTTGCAGATGAAGACGTCGATGATCTTGAGTTCGGGTTCGTCCATGCCGCCGTAGAGATGGTTCAGGAACATCTCCTTGGTCAGCGTAGTTCCCTTGCGAAGCGAAAGCAACTCAAGCATCTGATATTCCTTGCCGGTCAGATGCACACGCTGATTGTTCACTTCGACAGTCTTGGTATCCAAGTTTACGCGCAGCTCACCCGTCTCGATGACGGACTGGGCATGGCCTTTCGAACGCCGAACGATTGCGTGGATGCGTGCCACCAGTTCGTCCTTATGAAAGGGCTTGGTCATGTAGTCATCAGCACCAAAGCCGAGACCCTTAACCTTGTCGTCGATCTGGGCCAGACCTGACAGGATGAGGATCGGTGTTTGAACTTTCGAGACCCTGAGGGTCTTCAACACGTCATATCCGCTCATGTCTGGCAGGTTAATGTCAAGTAAAATAATGTCATAGTCGTAGAGCTTGCCGAGATCGACACCCTCTTCGCCCAGGTCGGTCGTGTAAACGTTGAACCCTTCGGACTGAAGCATCAGCTCGATGCTTTGCGCCGTTGCGTTATCGTCCTCGATCAAAAGGACCCGCATGTTGCCTCTCTTCCCCGATCTGCCGCCGGACCCACTGCCCTAAACTCTTGCCAATTCGTGCCGAATCTCTCCATCCCGGCACATTCACGATTTGGAAATCGTAGGCGCCAGAAGTTAACAATTCCTCTTTTTAAAGGCCTGTCGAGCACTTAGCACATTAAAAGGAACCAAAATCGCACTTATTCTGAGCTGTCCATGCAAGTGGTCGTTTACGACGATCAAAATAGCCTCCGCGACGTGGTGATAGTTGTTCATCCCGATTGATTCATCACTTTTTTGGGAACGCAACTTCTCGGCGCGGCCGGACGATGTACGGCAAAGCTGCAACTCGAGTATGCGTTCATTCAATACCTGATTTGCTCCATTGTCCCTAGCCAGTTCTGACATCCGAAATTTCGATTCGATGACGAAAGAATGGCATTGCAGAGGCATGCCGCAGGGCTGTCCCTGTGCGTCCTATTAGCTGTTAATAACACGAAAAGACAAAAGTTTCTCTCTTAGGTTGTGACTCCGGGGAGGGTAACTTGATCGAACCTGGGCGGGAAAAGTGCTCCCCGATTGACGCTCACATCAATTGCAATCGGTTGAAGAGCGTGGCTTTACCGCAACTTAATGCAGTTCATGCATAGTCGGGCTAGTCGAAACGGGACCAGTCGATGGCTCCGGGAGCTCACTTTTGTGTCGATTTCAAACGCCTGATGTGGTGAATGTATTGCATAATGCGAGCTAGCTGACCTAAATTGGTGGCATGAAAGTTGAATTTTAGGTTGGCGTTGAGTTCATCGAACGAGTGGGGGTTTGCGTAATGAAGCCACGAGAGAGCGCTCTTCGTCTGATGCGGTTCGAAGCCCGCGAGAAGGCTCGCAAGGTTGCAGACCTTGAAGCCATGATCAGAGAGTTCGAGCTGATGGTGGACGATCTGGATCGTCAGGTCACCAGCGAGGAGGAGCGGACTGGTGTCCGTGACCTTAAGCATTTTGCCTATTCAACGTTCGCGAAGGCGGCGCGTCAGCGTCGGGAAAATCTGCGGACGTCGATTGACGATTTGAAGGCCAAGCTTGCCATTGCTGTGGAAGAGCGGGACCTTGCCGCCGACAATCTCGAAAAGGTCGAGACACCGGAGGCCCGGGAGGTTGCCGGACCGCGGGCACGCCGCACAGGCGATGACCGTAACCCGAGTGCCCTGGCCAGCTGATTGGGTGGGTAACCCCCTGGTGCCCGGCCACTCATGACCGGGCCCACGGGGCGCGGCCCAGGTCCGTCCCATCTGATTCCAGCTTTATGGAGCTGCTCCAGCGTCGCGTTGGGGCAGTTTTTTCTGTTTGTACCGGTTGATTGTGGGCGGATGCGGCTGCTTCGAACCGCCTCAGGTGTGTTCCGGGGATTGATGATCCAACGTCTTGCGCGAGGTTTTGTGCTCTGGAATGGTTGCTGCGCCCGGTTGGACCGGGGGCGAGTGACTGCTGCCCTTTTTCAGCCAGAAGTGTTCCTCATCACGGGGCTGGCGGTGGAGCGCCGACGATTTGGCGAGGGACTGCTGTTCCTCATCTGGTGGAATTGGTGGCAGGGTGGCGTCCTTGAGCGAGGTGGCAGGCGTGCGGGGCACATTGATGGCGGCGGCGGTCGCCGGCGGGTTGGCCGGGTGTTCGCCCCAGTCCCTTCAGCTTCCCAAGATCGAGCCTGCCAGCAAGCCTGAGGGAGCCGAGGGCGTCGTGCAGATGTCCAGCGAGGAGGATGCCACCGAAGTGTACTCGCGCGTTGCCCGCGGGGCGTTGAAGTGCTGGTTCGGCTCTGAAGGCTCGCTCAAGGCCGACTATACATTCCATGCCAAGGCGGAGCCGATGTCGGATGGGGGAGCGGCGCAGATCTCGATCCAGACGCGCTCGGCCGAAAATCGCAACTGGGGGGCGCTGACCGCCTTTCGTGCGGTCATCAAGACGCGCCAGAACGGGTCCGGGACGTCGGTGGAAACAGAGAATCTGCGGTTTTCCAAGGAGCAGGGAGTGGCTATGACCGGCGACATCAGGCGATGGCTGACCGGTGTGCAGGACTGCAGCGTGATGGGAAGCGGGGGATGGGGCGCCAAGGAGGCGGCCTCGGCCGCGGAGCGCGCAGGCCCGACATCATCAAAAAAAGCAAAATCGAAATAGGTGGAGTGAGGATGCGGACGGCGGCACATTGCGCTGATGGCCGAATTGCGCTCTATCCACCACGGCCCCTGGGTTCCGTGGAAGCCCTTCACTGCGGGCTCTCGTCACGGTCGGCAAGTGGTTCAGCGCGGAAGGGGCGGTTGTCTGCCCCTCATGGCGATGAAGCTCAGTTCCGGTAGTCCTGGATCCGGGTTGCCCGTAGTCCCGCAAGGCCATGGCGATCGATGGACCGCTGCCAGGACAGGAATTCATCCACCGTCAGCTTGTAGCGCTCGCAGGCTTCCTCGAGGCTGAGGAGGCCGCCACGCACTGCGGCTACAACTTCTGCCTTGCGCCGGATAACCCACCGCTTGGTGTCGCGAGGCGGAAGATCGGCAACTGTCAACGGACTTCCATCGGGTCCTATGACGTAGCGCGTGCGCGCCCTGAATTGTTGATCGGTCATGATACTCACTACACTTTTACAGACCAGAGCCAAGGTAACCGAACGCGATTAATTGCGCCTGAAGGGACGAGGTAAATGCATCGCGTCCTTAATCATTACAATTATCATTTAATATCTGATGGATACATCGTCCAATTTATGCATGGTAAACGCCTGTTTGGCAAGCATACAGTTCTATTGGCAAGTTTCGATAAAATGTCGCGTTTGATGCTCTATGATACCGCAATCATGATGTCTTCATAGTTTCAAATTGTTGGGATTGCATCTTGAGGTTAGGAGAGAGGTCCCGGGAATTTTCGGCGAAAAATGATGTTTTTTTCGTCCGCGGTTGCCGTGTGGGGGGCGTTCGGGCAAGGCCGAGGCTGCCGGTATTGTCAACAAGCCGCCGAAATGGGGGCGGCGATGGCCCCCCAAGGCTGCTAGTGATGCCATTCCATCCCAAGTGGAGGGAAAAGCGCCTGGCGGAGCGTCGAGTGGGCAAAATCCGCGTTGCCGCCCTATTCTGGTCGGCTTATTGACTATCGTTGCCGCTTGGGGCGGCATGGGGATTTCGGGACGGGACAGTTGCTTCACAGTGGCTCTGGCGGACTGCGCTGACGGTCAGCACGATGAGCGCCACCGATGGGAAGCAGCGCAAGATTTTGAGATGGGGACGAGCGGTGCTCTCTTGCGGGGAATGCGACTTCGGGTGCGGAGCCATGGTGTCGGGCCATCGCAACACTGTGTCCGGGTTCAATGCCGTCTCGATCCAGCACAACCGGTGAATGCAATTGGGGGACATCATGGCGGGTAGTGCAACTCCGGCGATATGGGTGCGACAATATCTGGATGTGCGGCAGTACCTGGGTCTGTCGGCGTTGATGTTCAGCGCCCTGTTGTTCGTCGGCTTGTCCAACCCTGCGCGTGCCGAAAGCCCCGTGGCGTTCATGGACAAGGTTGCCCGGGAGCTGGTCAACGCCTCGCGATCGCCCTCGGTGAGCGGGTTTGCGGCCGTGATCCATCGCTATGCGGACACCGGGTACATCGGCAGCTATTCGCTTGGCACCTATCGGGCGCGATTGAGTTCGCGCGACAAGCCCGGCTACCTTTCCGGCATGGTGAGGTTCATCGGTCGTTATGCGGCTACCGAGGCCCCCAAATATCCGGTCGCGAACTACAGGATCAAAGGTGCGTTACGTGGTGGCCAGGGGATCATGGTTGATAGCGTCGTGACGCTGCGGAACGGGACCAGCTACGATGTGCGATGGCTTTTGACCAGGCGAGGCGGATCCTACAGAGTGCGGGACGCCATGGTGTACGGCTTCTGGATGTTGCCGTTCCTCAAGCGGTTGTTTGAGACCTATATTTCGGAAAACGGCGGAAACGTTGGTGCGCTGGTCACAGCGCTCAACCGTTGATCTGGTGATTTCTGCGGGGAGATTTGCCAGCCATGTAGATGGTCATGGCTGGCAAATCTCCAGGCCAGGATCTCCAGGCCAATTCAGGCAAAACCTGAATTGGCCTGTTTGCGTTCACGTGGCGTACCGTCCTTGCGGCCGGGGGCTCCGCGAGGGCGGCGCATCTGCCGGGCCGGGGTTGCGGCCAGAGGGTTTCCGCCTCGGCCGGAAACTCCATCATGGATGTCTTTTCGGCGATTGGAGGTGGGGCGGCTTTCCCGTGTTGGGGGTGGCAATTGGGGACCTTCGTGGGCCGCTGTCGTCCTCCTGAGGCTGGTCTCAGGCCAAGCCATCCCGCAGCGTCTTGATGACGTCCGAGAACATCTCAGGGGTGAGTACCCGCGTATTCG
>JBKDZY010000440.1:0-5419 GCA_047971765.1 Hyphomicrobiaceae bacterium
GCAGGAATGCATCGACGAGATGGCCGACATGGCGGGATTGAAAGCGAAAGTCTCCGCCATTACCGAACGGGCGATGCGCGGCGAACTCGATTTCGAGGCCGCTCTCAAGGCTCGCCTTGGCCTCCTCGCAGGCCTCGGAGAGGACATGCTTGCACGCGTCTATGCCGAACGCATCCGCCTGATGCCCGGCGCCAGGACACTCACGGCAACCATGCGGGCCAACGGTGCGTTTGCAGCCCTGGTCTCCGGAGGCTTTACCTACTTCACCACGCGCGTGGCCAAGGCCGCAGGCTTCGATGCCAACCACGCCAACGTTCTCGAAATCGCGGGGGGCACACTCACCGGCCACGTCACCGGGCCGATCCTCGGCCGCGATGCAAAGCTCGCAACGCTCAGGATGTACAGGGACAAGCACAACCTCGCCCCGGATGCCACCTTGGCTGCCGGCGACGGAGCCAATGACTTGGCCATGATCAAGGAAGCGGGCCTGGGTGTTGCCTACCGTGCCAAGCCAGTGGTTGCGGCAGAAGCCCAAGCTAGTATCGTGCACGGAGATTTGACGGGGCTGCTCTATCTGCAGGGCTATACACAGGCGGACTTTGTCGTGGCCTGAAGCCGGCCAACTGTCGATATGACAACCCCGGGACGACGCTTCGCGCACCCGTCACGAAGATGCAGCATGATATAGCCCGGACGCCGCGTGCAGATCGCCTGTGTCGCCTGGACGCCAACAGTCCCCGCCAGGGGCGCCAAATTCAAGGAGACTCCTGCCGTGCGCATACTGGTCACCAATGACGACGGCATCGATGCGCCGGGCATCCACGCGCTCACCAGGATCGCGGAGGAACTCGCCGGTCCCGATGGCGAAGTCTGGGTCTGCGCACCGGAAACCAACCAGTCCGGCGCCGGACATTCCCTGTCTCTCAACGAACCCTTGCGGATGCGGAAACTGTCAAACCGTGTCTACGCGATACGCGGAACACCGACCGACAGCGTCATCATGGGCGCGCGCCATCTGCTGAAGCACCAGAAGCCCGACCTGGTCCTTTCCGGCATCAATCGCGGCGCCAACATGGCCGAGGATGTGACCTATTCGGGCACCATCGCCGGCGCACTGGAAGGCACCCAGCTCGGCATTCCCTCCATCGCCCTCTCGCAGGCCTACAGCTACGGCGCCGACGACTTCCCGCACTGGGAAACCGCCATCACCCATGGGCCCAGGTTGATCCGCTCGCTGCTGGCCAAGCCATGGCCACCACTCGTGCTCATGAATATCAATTTCCCGGACCGCACACCCGACGATGTCGAGGGCGTGATGGTCACATCGCAAGGGCGCCGCGACCAGCAGAACCTCGGAGTGGAAGAGCGCCGCGACACCTGGGGCAACCCCTATTACTGGCTGGGCTACACCATCCGCCGTTCCAACCCGGCCAAGGGCACGGATCTATGGGCGGTCTACAACGGCTATATTTCGGTCACACCCCTGTCCATGAACCTCACCGACCGGGACATGATGGCGGATATAGAACAACGGCTCTGATCGCCGCCAAATCTCTTTGCATCCGGGTTTTCACGACGCGGCGAGGCATTTGGGCGACAGTCAATGATTGCCACCCAATATGATCATACGTTCATCAACATGCCGCACCCTCGACAAGAATGGGCCCTGCTCAGTCCGCATTCTAATTTTACATTGTCCAGATGAGGGGAGTGGGCAACGCAGGCCCCGTCGTTGCGGTTCGCACATGCACTTTCATGCTGCCGAATGGCTTTCTTTCAACACGTCCGGCCAACATGGGAATCAACGCCTGCTGCACGCAAAATTTGGAAGTCTGCGCCGGGCTTAATGTCCCATTAACCTTACCCGGGTTAGCTAAGCTTGGATTAAGAGGTGTGCACATGTTGAGTTCAAAGCGTACCAAGCGAGCATCCAGCCACGCCATGAGCACCCTGGTACTCGCGACTGGAGTAGCCGCCGCCGGCCTCGTAGCCGGATGCAGCGCAGACCTGAGCCGGTTCGACTACAAAGGTTCAGGATTGAGTAGCGAACCCTCGACAACGCGGAACCACCCGGTTCCCCTGGCTCGCAGGGCATTGGGACGGGAAACTGACCCGTCCTCAGCTGCGGCCGACGAACCCTATAACTATCAGCCCAGGCCATACAGCCAGCCCCGGAGCAATGAGCCGGTGCGTCAGGCCGCATTGCCCGAACCTGTTCCGAGCACGTTGCCGGAACAGCGGACCTACGCGCCCCGGTCCTACCGGCCGTCGCGTCCCATCGATACACGAACGGCCCCAAGACAGGTTGAGGCTCGGCCATCCGGAGGCCAGATCGTCGTTGTCGCCGGCGACACCCTCTATCGGCTCTCGCGCCAGCACCGTGTCTCGGTCGCCGAGCTGATGTCCGTCAACGGCTTGAAAACGCCCCTGATTTTTCCTGGCCAGAAACTGGCACTGCCCGCCGGCAGCCAGCGCGCCGTGCCCAAGCGTCAGCAAAGGTATGCCTCACTCCAGCCGCAGGTTCCGGCAGCGCCCGCGCGCGTCTCACCGCCACCGCGGCTTGCAACACCGAACCGCATCGATCAACCGGCGCCACGCATCGCTGCCGGTAATTGGGCCGGCGAGCACACCGTGTCGCCCCGCGATTCCCTCTACGGCATTGCGCGGGAATATGGAACCACGGTTGCCGAACTCCAGCGCGTCAACGGCGTCTCCGACCCGACCAAGCTTCGTGCAGGAACGGTCCTGAAGGTCCCCGGCAAATCCACCGGTCGCGCGTCAGCACCGGCCCCTGTCCAGGACTACACACAAGCGAGCCGGCCATCGGTTGACCACCACCGCTCGGCGAACGAGACGCGCGTTGCCATGGTGACCCCCAGGGTCAAGGTATTGAACGACGCAAGTGGACCGTCCGCCAGCGTAAGCCCGATCACCCCGAGCCCGGCGGCCTTCCCGCAGGCGAGCCAACCGTCGGTGACTGCCCCTAAAGGCATTGTCAAATTCCGGTGGCCGATCAAGGGGCGGATCATTTCCACCTTCGGCTCGCGCAACAACTCCATCCGCAACGACGGTATCAACATTCTGGCGCCGATGGGCAGCGATGTCCACGCCGCAGAGGATGGCACGGTCGCCTACGCGGGATCGGAATTGCAGGGCTATGGCAAGCTCCTGTTGATCCGGCATACCGGCAACTGGGTCTCGGCCTACGCGCACAACGAGACCCTGCTGGTCAAGCGTGGTGATACGGTCAGGCGTGGTCAGGTAATCGCCAAGGCGGGCAAATCCGGCGCTGTCGATCAGCCCCAGGTGCATTTCGAATTGCGCCAAGGCTCGAAGCCTGTCGATCCGGTCAAATACCTGGAGCCCTGATCCGCACCTCTCACTCGCTCCATCACGAACTCCGGTGCGGACGGAGGCGGTGGCGGCGTAGCATCTCATAGAGAGGCTGCGCCGCCTCCGCGATTTGTGCAAGCCTGCCCTCCAACTGCGGACGTGAGGCGTCTGCGGGCTGCGAAAAGCCGGTGGAAGCTTCAACGCTCGCGTACCAGGCGGGCGCCCAGATCCCGTCGCTTGCCCGCCGCCCGCGAGGCCACGCAAGCATCGCTTTCATGAATGGTATCCCGAGCGCCTCGCACAACGCGCCAAGCACCCCTCGCGGATCACACAGGACGTCCGCCGTGTCGATGACCGCGGGAGCGTGACCAAGCCGATCCGCCACCCGATTGAAAATATCCACCTGCCGTGGCAGCCCGATGGCTTCGAGGCTCACGTCGTCCCAGGCCCGGGTATAGCTCGCCAGCACCCGCGCAGGATCACGGATCAGGAAGGCACTCGTCACCTGGTCAATCCATGCGAGTGGAAAATCCGGCAACATGTGCTGCGTCATGTGCTTCTGGTAGAAGATGGTGGCGCCGGGCTTCTTCGGATCGCAGATGGGCCCGAGAATACGCTCCACCACCACCTGGGGATCGGTCGGCCCGGCGGCGATGACCTCATCACACATCGGGTGATCATGACCCGTCGCCAGAAGCTCCGCCGCATAGAACGGCTCGTCCCACACAACCGTATCGGGCCGGTTCTCGAAAGACCGCATCATGGCCGTCGAAATGTTGCGCGGCCCCGACCACATCGCGATCCGTGTGACAGTCATGATCATGGGCGCACGATCTCGCGCTGGGCCAAAGCCTTGTAGAGACCTGCAAGCCGCCGCGTCATGGGGCCGGCTGCCCCCTCGTCTGCCACCGTCTCCCGTGGCCTGGTCGGATGCCCGATCGGCCGTCCATCGACCGAAACGACAGGCGTCAGGCCCGCGAACGTTCCGGTCACGAACGCTTCATCCGCGCCATAGACATCGACCAGCGAGAAATCCCGCTCGAGTGCGGGGATGCCAGCCTCCCGCGCCGCCCTCAAGACGTTGCTCCGCGTGATCCCGCCCAGGCAGTACATGCCGCCTGATGTCCACAGCTCCCCACGCCTGACAATGAAGAAATGGGTCGAGTTGCATGTCGCGACATTGCCCTGCGGATCGAGCATCAGTCCTTCGTCGGCACCAGCCTGCGCCGCCTGGATACAGGCCAGGATGCAATTCAGTTTGGAATGCGAATTGAGTTTCTGGTCCTGCTGGTCGGGTCCGGTCCGGCGGACATGTACGGTAAACAGGCGAAGCCCTTTTTCGGCCACTTCCGGCCTGGGAATCTTGTATTCCGGAATAATCACCACCGTTGCCGGCCCGATCGTGATGCGGGGGTCCTGGTACGGTGTACGTTTGATGCCCCGGGTCACCATCAGCCGGATATGCACGCCATCCGTCATCTCGTTGGCCGCCAGGCACTCGAAAATTCGCGCCTGCAGTTGATCCGGCGTCAGGCCAATATCCATGTAGATGGCCCGCGCGCCCTCGTAGAGGCGCTCCATGTGCCGGTCGAGGAAAGGGATGCCGCCATTGGAAAGGCGCAACCCCTCCCACACTCCGTCGCCCAGGATGAAGCCCGAATCGAAGACCGAGACCATGGCCTCGCCTCTGGGCATCATTCGCCCATTGATCGAAATAAGAATGTCAGAATTGCGCGGATCATCGACAAATTCATGTGTCGATGATCCAGTTGTCGTCGGGCCACCGCCGGACATGGAGACAGTCATTGGATCCGCCTCTGGTCGCGCATTGAAGCGGCTGCACCTGCTGCAGCCACCGCAATCATAACCGCTGCCAGGCGAATGTGGCTACTGCCAGCCGCCGCATCGACCTCAGCTCGCCATGACCTTCTTGACCGCGGCCGAAACGCGATGGCGAATGGCGTGGAATCCCTTGCTGCCTTCGCTCGTCATCCAGTTCATTTGCAGGGACCGACGCTGCCCGTCGAACGGATGATGGCCGTGCCACGACGTATCGGAGCGTCGGAACACAAGCAGCGTACCGTTG
>JBKDZY010000441.1:0-2087 GCA_047971765.1 Hyphomicrobiaceae bacterium
GCATAGAGCTGCAGCGCGACGCTGCCCCCGGCGGCGCCCGGCCCACCCGTGCCGCCGGTGCCGCCCTGGGAGCCGGTGCCGCCACGCCCACCTTGCGCAGAATAAGCCGAGGTTTTGGGAATTGGTGCAAACGGTACCGGAAACAGGATCTGGGCCAGCGTGCCTGCTTTTGCCGCGCCCCCCGTGCCGCCGATGCCGCCTGTGCCGCCGATCTGGGCCGTTCCGCCCTGTCCTCCGGTGCGCGCGAGCGTCACCGCCGTCCCGGGCACGACGATGCTGGTCGCGGTCAGGTTCGCCGCAACATCACCGACAGCGTTGCCGGCAGTGCCGTCAGCGCCATTCGGGATGTTGCCGGTCAACGTTGCGACCGTGAGGGTCGTCGTCCCATCGTCAAGGAGCGTATATGTGAAATCGCCGTGGGTGACGGTATTCGACGTCGACGTATATGGGGAACCGTTGATCGTGTATTCGGCGTCCTGGGCCTGATAGCCGAGGGGATATTCTGTCGTCCCGCCAACGACAACAGGTGCGGGCGGGGAAAAATCGAGCCCTGTCACCGGCGTTGGAGTGAATGTCGGAGACGGTCCCGTGACAAGATTACCAAACATATCGCGAGCCTGGGTGGTGACCGTGAAGTTGTTGCCGGTCCCGACTGTGCCGGTCACGGATAGCGTGTCATTCGAACCATCGACGGCACTGATGGCCGCTGTGTATGCGCCGCCGCCTTGTGCCGCGATCGCGTCTTTCAAGTTGGCGAGTGTCGACCCCGCAGGCATCGTGAACGTGATGGGAGAGCCGGTTTGGGGGGTAATCGTCACATCGAAGGCGTTGCCGCCGTTGAGAACGGTTGCCGACTGGATGTTGGAGGTGCCATCCGTGCTCCGCTTCATCGCGCTTGCAAGCTTGGACACAACGATGACGTAGGTGGCGTCTCCGGGCGTCCCGGTTGGTGCAGCGGTCAATATGCTTTCGTTGCTGTTGTCGATCTCCTGTTCACCGGCGGCGCCTGGTGCGTTGCGGCCGGTGCCGCCGGGATAGGTCGTAAATGTCCCGAATTGCCAGAAGTTGGCGCATGCCGTTCCCCACGTCATCTGGTCGCAGCGATACCCGCCGGGTTTCCCAGTCGTGCCGTTCTGTCCGGCTCCTGGCGACCCCGTTACGGGCGCCACGGTCGATGCCGTATCGGTATCGATGTAGGGGGTCGTGACGGTCTGGGCGCGTACGGTGTCGACGGACAGGACAGCCGCAAGCAGGGTCAGCGCCGCCGTGGGCAGCAGTCGCTTCCCACTTCCAGTGGCAGAGCAAACCGACAGTGGCCTGACGCCGCTTCCAATCTCCACGTGATGCCCGACACTCATGATCCAGGGCCCCTTTCCTTGAATTTCCAACCATCCACCTACACGCGAGCCTGACTTCCGCGGGTCCCTTGGACGGAACAACGCTCGCAACCTGAACTTGCTCTGAAATGCGGTGACCGAGATGCCTGGCATCTACTGGTGACCCGCTACTCAACGTCCACAAACCTTTTCACACGCTTGTTTTTATGGCTTTCCCAATATCGTCAATTACGGACACAGCTACTTTTGCGTGTACGCAATCATCGTCACACCGTCTTATTTGATTCTTTTCCGCAACGTCCAGTTGTGTTTTGGGCGCGGTTGGACATTTCGGTGGGTCGTGGCTTTCGGACACCCAGCGGGCAGCCGGTCCAAACGATCCGTTTTCATTGGGACAAGGCTGGGCCGCGCCGACTACGGCTCAATTCGCGCCATTGCGCGTGGCCTTCGGGGAACAACGCCCGCTACCCCGAATATGGCGGCTGCAGCGAAGTTGCTGCATCACATCCACGCTGCCAAGGCCAGCAGACCGCTGACTTCGGAGACCAGCTTGATCGCGCCCAGCACGTCACCCGTCTGCCCTCCGAGCCGTGACCGGGCGACGAGGGCAACAGCGCCGCCCCCGATCAACAGGGCAAGTGCTGCAGGGAAGAGACGATCGTGAAGGGGCAGGAGTGCGCAAAAGCCGATCACCACCGCGGCGACCGTAATGCGGTGCGGTGGTCTTGCGGCAGAATGGCCGAGACCATC
>JBKDZY010000442.1:0-2821 GCA_047971765.1 Hyphomicrobiaceae bacterium
CGGGAGCAAGACCAAATAGGGGCGGCACGCGCGGACGGGGCAACCCGGCCGCCAGAGCGCATCCGGCTCGCTGCCCGGGTTGGTTGCTAGAGGCGCCGGGCAATCGGCGTCCCAGATGAATGGCCGTCGCGGCGCCCTGTTTCGCAGGAGACATGGCACCAGACAGAACCCGGCTTACAGGCCGGCTGGCATGTATTGATTTCAAAAGCGCAGAACGCGGAACCAGCGCGCAACGTCGAGCAGGCTCTTGGCCGCCGCCGCCACGTAGGTGAAGGCGGCAGCGCGCAGGATCTGGCGCGCCGCACCCATGTCCCGTCCGTTGATGTAATTGCCCGCCTTCAGCAGGGGCAAGGCCCTGCGGAAACTCGCGTCCAACTCCACCGGCAGGGTCACGGCGTGCATGACGATGGTCGAGCCGAGGATCAACATGCCGACGAAAAGCTCGACCACCACGATTTGTGGTGATTTGACGATCAGTATCATGAACGGCGTCGCCAGCATCACCATCGAGCCGAAACGCTCCACCGTGTGCGCCGTCTTGGCCAGTTGGGTGCGCTTGACCAGCGGCTGGTAGTGCGTCGCGTCCTGCATGGCATGGCCCACCTCGTGCGCGGCCACCACGACCGCTGAAAGCGAGCGCTTGCCGAAATGCTCTGGCGAAAGGCGCACAACCTTGGCCCCCGGATCGTAGTGGTCGCCGGCGTCCGTTTCTTCCACCGCCACATGGGTCAATTTCATCTCGTCAAGGACGTGGCGGGCGAACTCTGCACCCGTGCCGGGAAAATCAGCCCGCTCGACGCTGTGACGTTCGAGCACGCGCTTCACCCACATCTGCGGCACCATTGCGATAACGAAGCCGAACACCAGCACAATCAGTAGGAGACCCACGGTTGCCCTCCAGCGGAAGCGGTTTCCGGCAATGGATGGGAACCGCCGCGCCGGATTCTGGGTGTCTATATGGCCTTGCCGTGACCGACTTGCGAGGTTTTCATTCTACTTGCCCTCGCACCAGCTATCCCGGCGTCACGAACGGGCAAGCGCGGAACAGGGGGCGGCCATCTGCAGGATTGATGGAGTGGCACCAGCCAGCAAGGCATAACATTTTGTTGGGAAAAGGATTTCGCAGTGGGGTTGCCGCAGCGTGGCGCCCGGCCGTGGGCATGAAAAAAGCAACAGGCCTTCTCCCGATACCTCGCAGCGGCAATCGGAGGCCTTGTCAAAAGGCTCTGAGCCGTGCCACTTGCCACCAACGATCACGACAACACAGATTCGGGAAAACCGGCAGGCCGTCACAGTCGTGTCCGCGTTGGCGCTGCTGCAACTCGACCAATTCGGCGGACGAAACGAATGGCTGCATCCCGCGATCTCTTTGGCAACCTCGCCCGCGACATGACCGACAAAAATACCGCACGCCGCACGCCCAAGACCGATGCGGCAGAAGCCTATACCGCAGCCGACATCGAGGTCCTCGAAGGGCTCGAACCGGTGCGCCGCCGCCCAGGCATGTATATCGGCGGCACGGACTCCAAGGCCATGCATCACCTCTTTGCCGAGGTGATCGACAACTCCATGGACGAAGCCGTCGCCGGTCATGCCGACTGGATCGAGGTTCGCCTTGGCGCGGACGGCTTCCTGTCGGTGAGCGACAACGGCCGTGGCATCCCGATTGATCCACATCCCAAGTTCCCGAAGAAGTCGGCGCTCGAAGTCATCATGTGCACCCTGCACGCGGGCGGCAAGTTCGACGGCAAGGCCTACAACACCTCGGGCGGTCTGCATGGCGTTGGCGTGTCCGTCGTCAATGCGCTGTCGGAAACCTGCGAGGTCGAGGTCGCGCGCGGCCAGCAGCTCTATCGCATGGTGTTTTCTCGTGGCCTCCCGCAGACCAAGCTGGAGAAGCTTGGCCAGATCATGAACCGGCGCGGCACGACCGTGCGCTTCAAGCCGGATGACAAGATCTTCGGCAAGGGTTGCAGGTTCCTGCCGGCGACTCTGCACAAGATGGCGCGTTCCAAGGCCTATCTGTTCGGTGGCGTCGAGATCCGCTGGCATTGCGCGCCCGAATTGATCACCGACGAGACGCCGGCCGAGGCCGTCTTCCATTTTCCCGGCGGTCTCAAGGACTATCTCACGCGCGAGATAGTGGACGGCAAGACCCTGGTCACCAAGGATCTTTTCACGGGCCGTCTCGACAAGGAAGGCGGTCATGGCTCCGTCGAATGGGCTGTTGGCTGGATGGCCGACGCCGACGCCAACACCAACTCCTACTGCAACACCATTCCGACGCCCGAAGGCGGCACCCATGAAACCGGCTTGCGCAACGCCCTGATGCGCGGCCTGCGCGCCTACGGCGAGTTGAAGAGCAACAAGAAGGCCATACAGATCACGGCCGAGGACGTGATGTGCACGGCAGCCGCGATGCTGTCGGTGTTCATCCGCGAGCCCGAGTTCCAGGGGCAGACCAAGGAGAAGCTGTCGACCGTCGAGGCCACCCGCATCGTCGAGGCCGCCGTTCGCGACAGTTTCGACCATTGGCTTGCCGATAGCCCCCAGCAGGCCGATCGTCTCCTGGAATGGTGCATCGAGCAGGCGGAAGACCGTCTGCGCCGGCGCAAGGAGAAGGAGGTCTCCCGCCAGTCCGCGACCCGTAAACTGCGCCTGCCCGGCAAACTGACCGACTGCGCGTCCTCATCCGGCGATACCGAGATCTTCCTGGTCGAGGGTGACTCCGCCGGTGGGTCCGCCAAGCAGGCGCGTGATCCCCGCACCCAGGCCATCCTGCCTCTGCGCGGCAAGATCCTGAACGTGGCCAGCGCCACAT
>JBKDZY010000443.1:0-2949 GCA_047971765.1 Hyphomicrobiaceae bacterium
GGGTGCCGCCGTTGGTGTCGCACAGGACAACCCATCTGGCGCCCGCCTCATAGGCAGTGCGGGCCACGGCCAGCGCGAGTTCGGGATTGGCCTTGATGCCATCGAAGAAGTGTTCGCAGTCGATCATCGGCTCCTTGCCGGCGGCCTTGATGGCCTCGACGCTTTCCTTGACGCCCTGGACGTTTTCCTCGTTGGTGATGCCGAGGGCGACGCGGACGTGGTAGTCCCACGCCTTGGCGACAAGGCAGATGGCCTTGGCGGACGATTGCAGGACGGCCTGGAAGCCTGGATCGTTGGACGTGGAGCGCCCTGCGCGCTTGGTCATGCCGAAAGCGGTGAAGGTTGCGCGGTCGAGGGCGGGAGGCTGGCCGAAGAACTCGGTATCGGTGTCGTTCGCGCCGGGATAGCCGCCTTCGACGTAGTCGATGCCAAGGTCATCGAGAACCTTCGCGATGCGCCGCTTGTCGGCTGCCGAGAAGTCGACGCCGGTGGTCTGGGCGCCGTCACGCAGGGTCGTGTCGAAGAGGTAGAGGCGTTCGCGTTGTGCCATGTGTCACCAGTAGCCTTGGTACTTGCAGAAGAGGGCCGTCGCGACCGCCAGCACCATGAACTTTATGATGATGTAGCGGAGCCAATGGCGCGGAAACGGTGTTTCGACAGGGGGCTTCATGGTCAGTCTCCAGGTGAGCCATCCCAGCCAATTCGAGATGATAGGCCGGGGCCGTTGTCATCCAGTTTCGTCACGTTCCCGATGCCGGTGCGATGGACTTCGGGGGCCTTGAAGCGAAGGATCCGGCCAAGACTCTTGCAATTGCGTTAGCGGTGCACCCTGCGCGGACACGCGGTGCCCTGAATGTCCGAGGCAGTGTCGTGGCACGAAGAGAGAGCTGGAACTGGCCGATGCGAGGCGCGGCAGGAGGCTCATGGCGCGGCTCCAGGACCAGAGTCCTCGAACGTCCTGCTCATGGTCGTGTTCGAGAGCCAGACATCGCCGATGGGCATGTTGTTGCGCTGGACGGGTTCATAGCCGCGGCCGGCGAAGAACTCGTAGGCCGTATCACTGACGTCGGCGGTGAGGGTCTTGGCGCCGCGGCCACGGGCGATGCGTTCCAGGGCGTCGATCAATGTCGTGCCAACGCCTTCACCGACCGCATAGGGGTGGACGAAGAGCAGGTCGATCTCCTTGCCATCCTTGAGGCTCGCGAAGCCGAGCAGTTCGCCATCGCGTTCGACGAGGAGAGTCACGTTGTCCGTAAGCCGTCTGGCGAAGGCCGCGGCATCTGCGGCGCGCGACATCCACGCAAGGCGCTGGTCCTCGTCGTAGTCGTCCTGCGTCAGGCCCTCGATCGACTGGGCCAGGAGATCCTGGACGCGGACCGTGTCGGCAGGCAGGAACGGGCGCAGGGGATGACTGGTCATGAGCGCGCTTCCCGGTCATGGCCGGCGGAAGACAACATCATCGCTTCATCTCCCAGGTGGTCTCGATTTCGCCTGTCTCCTTGTTCCTGGCATCCTTCAAGGCAATGCCCATGCCGGCGAGCTGGTCGCGGATACGGTCGGACTCGGCCCAGTTCTTGAGCTTGCGCGCTTCCAGCCTGTCGGCGATGAGGCCCGCGATTTTCGTCTCGTCGATAGTGCTGCCGGCGGCGCGCCATGCTTTCCAATCGGCGAGTGGCTGGCGCAGGAAGCCCATCAGTTGGGCCGATGCCTTCAGGCTCTGGCGTGCCGGTTCGTCGCCCTTGGCGGCCTCGGCGCGCAGGGCGTGCAGGGCTGCAACCGCTTTCGGCGTGTTGAGGTCGTCTTCCAGGGCATCCAGCACATCCGGGGCAACGGGGCCACCATCGGCGGCGTCAGCGGCCAGTTCGTACCAGGTGTCAAGCGTGCGCCAGCTCTCCGAAATGAGGCGCTCGCTCCAGGGCAGCGGCTGGCGATAGTGCGACGAGAGGAGGGCGAGTCGGCCGACCTCGCCCGGCACCTGCTGCAGCAACTCGTGGACGGTGATGAAGTTGCCGAGCGATTTTGACATCTTCTCGCCCTGGGCTGCTTCGAGGAAGCCGTTGTGCATCCAGATGTTGGCCATGACGGGTGTGCCGTGGGCGCAGCGCGACTGGGCCAGTTCGTTCTCATGATGCGGGAAGACCAGGTCGATGCCGCCGCCGTGGATATCAAAAACCTTGCCCAGATGCTTGGCGGCCATGGCTGAGCATTCGATATGCCAGCCTGGACGGCCGCGGCCCCAGGGGCTGTCCCAACCCGGCTGCTGCGGGCTCGATGGCTTCCATAGCACACTGTCGGCGGGATGACGTTTGAAGGGTGCCACTTCGACCCGCGCGCCTGCCACCATTTCCTCAAGGGAGCGGCCGGAGAGGCTGCCGTAGTCTGGGACGGTCGTGGTGTCGAGCAGCACGTGACCTTCAGCCTCGTAGGCGCCGCCCTTCTCGATCAACACCTTGATCATCGCGATCATCTCGGGGATGTGCGTGGTGCAGGTGGGTTCGATTGATGGTGGCAAGGTGCCCAACCCTTCGGCATCCTCGTGGAACTGGCGCGTGGTCTGGGTGGTGACCTTGGCAATCGCCTCGTTGAGGGGGATGCCGCGATATTCCTCCTCGGCCCGGGCGTTGATCTTGTCGTCCACGTCCGTGATGTTGCGGGCATAGGTGACGTGTTCCGGTCCGTAGATGTGGCGCAGGAGGCGGAACAGCAGGTCGAACACGACCAACATGCGACCGTTGCCGATGTGCACATAGCTGTAGACCGTCGGTCCGCACGCATACATGCGCACATTCTGCGGATCAATCGGCTCGAAGGTCTGTTTTAGGCGAGTCAGCGTATTGTAGAGAACCAACGCCATGTCGCATCCCCGTCGGCAGGCTGGCTGCGACGTCGTTTCTCTGTCTGGTCGTGGAGGCAAAGAAGCGGACAGCGCGCCAGCGTTGAGCTAGCCCG
>JBKDZY010000444.1:0-6061 GCA_047971765.1 Hyphomicrobiaceae bacterium
CGCCTGCGCAGAAGTACTTCAGAAGCTCGATCTGGATACTTCTCGCAAGCCTGCTCCGACGTCTAGCTCTAACCATCTGACAAAAATAGCCTTTCTCAGCTACCTATGTCAGCCCCTAAAATTTTATAACATGGTTCATGAATGAAAGCCGATACTGATCGATGTTCAAAACATTGTGAGCAGGAGGTGATATAGCGCATCAGGATGAGGTGGAAACGCTCCGGCCAGGACCGCGGCTCAGGCCGCAAGCGCCGCGCCGGACCAAGCCTTTAGGTCAGTGCGGTCCAGAAGCGCAAATAAGCCAACTCGGAATTGGTCTGGAGAAAAAACGAAATCCCTATGGCCGCCAGCTCAGGAAGTTGGCGATCAGTCCCAACCCTAGCCGCTGGCTCTTTTCCGGGTGGAATTGCGTGCCGGCTACGTTGTCTCGGGCAACCATCGCCGTCACGGGCCCCCCGTAGTTCGTCTCCGCCATCACGTTGTCCCGGTCTGCCGGCACCAGATGATAGCTATGTACGAAATAGGCGTGCAGCCCGTCGGCACCGACCGGCAATCCGGCCAGCAGCGGATGGGGTGTCAGAACATCAAGCGTATTCCAACCCATGTGCGGAATTTTGAGCGACGGGTCTGCCGGTTCGATCATCCGGACCTCACCCGCGATCCAGTCGAGCCCCGGTGTCTCACCGTGCTCGAGACCACGGCTGGCCAACAACTGTTGCCCGACACAGATTCCCAGGAATGGCCGCCCCTTGGTGCAGACTGCGTCTTCCAGCGCCTCCCGCATGCCTGTGACCGCCAGCAGTCCATTCCTGCAGTCGGCAAACGCACCGACGCCGGGCAGGACGACGCGGTCCGCCTAGAGAACCAGATCCGGATCGGATGTGACGGTTATGGTGGCGTTGGCGCCGCTTTCCTGTGCCGCTCTCTCGAATGCCTTGGCAGCCGAATGGAGATTGCCGGAACCGTAGTCGATGATAACGACACGCTGCATGGACGTCGCCCGGCTCAACCGCTCCGCCCGCTGAGGGACAGCGTATTGAGACGTCCGCCGCTATGTCCTGCAACCGCCAGATTGTCACCAGGATAGACGAACGGTTGGCCATCAAGCCAAGCATCGAAGAAACGGCGTTCGCAATCCTCGATGGTACGGCCGCTGACAATGCCGACCGAACGGAACCCTCGACGATTGAGGGACCAGCGCCGCAGTGCGTCCGCCTCGAAACCGATCGCCAGGTTCAATCCCACCATCAGCCAGGCGCTGAGAACGCGCGGCAAACCCAGAAACGGGAGAACGAACCAGAGCATGGCGCCAACAGCAATGTAACCGAAGAACACCGGCCAAATTCCGCGCAACAGCAGCCACAACGGCGCAAACAATGCAGCCAGCCATGAGAAGCCCTCGCGCACGAAAACCATCGCCTCCGCGCGATCAAGCCGGTCGCCGTTGGTTTCAGGGGGCTCATGAACAGTGAACGTTCTCATCTCTTCACTCTCCGGCGTCTGATGCTCTGGCATCCTTGTAGCATGAACACTATCGGTCCGGCGGTCTTGACCGTCGTCAACATGACCCGGCCCCCGCGGATGACGGTCGCCTTCCCGGTCACGATGGTGCCCCAGACCCAATCGCGTCAACCACCAAGATTGCCCTTGGTGGACGGCACCCGTCCAGCCTGGCGCGGATCAACGGCAAACGCCGCCCTCAGCGCCCGGGCCAGCCCTTTGAAGCAACTCTCCGCTATATGGTGATTGTTGGCACCATAAACATTCTCAACATGCAGCGTAATGCCGGCATTTTGCGCAAAAGCCTGAAACCACTCACGAAAAAGTTCCGTGTCCATCTCGCCGATCTTGGGCGCGGAAAAATCGACCCGCCACACCAGGAACGGCCGCCCGGAGACATCAACGGCAACCCGGGTCAGGCATTCGTCCATCGGCAGGTCCGCCGATGCGTAGCGCGTGATACCCGCCTTGTCGCCCAGTGCCTTGGCGACCGCCTGCCCCAGCACGATGCCGCTGTCTTCAACGGTATGGTGAAAATCTATGTGCAGGTCGCCCTTGGCCTTGAGATCAATGTCGATCAGGCCATGCCGGGAAAGTTGCTCCAGCATATGATCGAGAAAGCCAATGCCCGTGGCGATGTTGGAAGCGCCTGAGCCATCAAGATTGACGGTGGCCGAAATGGACGTTTCTTTGGTGGATCGCTCTATGGAGGCGGTGCGTGTCACGGAACCAACATCAAGTTGCATGTGTCTTGCCAATTCTAACAGCTCCTCCGGCTCATCTCCACCTTTATCCTTCGCAACCACTTAAGACTTCGTCGCGGTGACCGGCCTGGCGGAGACGGCCCTGTCGAAGCCCGGCAAGTTGCCGCTGAACCGGTTGCACATCACCAGTCGGCATGCCACTTGACAGGAAAAGCAACGGCCAGACACGCGAGCGACATGATGGATCACCATTCGAACACCTCCCGGCAATCCGGTCCTGGCTGGCATGCCACCACCATCCTCACGGTCCGCAAGAATGGCCGGGTCGTCATTGCCGGCGACGGGCAGGTCTCCCTGGGCGCGACCGTCATCAAGTCGAACGCCCGCAAGGTCCGCAAGCTCGGGCGCGGCGACGTCATCGGCGGCTTCGCCGGTGCGACCGCCGACGCCTTCACCTTGTTCGAACGCCTGGAAGGCAAGCTCGAGCAATACCCGGGGCAACTGGTCCGGGCTGCAGTCGAGTTGGCCAAGGATTGGCGGACCGACCGCTTTCTGCGCCGCCTCGAAGCCATGATGCTGGTTGCAGACCATGCCAACACCCTGGTCCTGACCGGCAATGGCGACGTGCTGGAGCCGGAGAACGGCATCATGGGCATCGGCTCCGGTGGCAATTACGCCCTCGCGGCAGCCCGCGCCCTGCATGACACGGACCTTGGCCCCGAGGAGATCGCGCGCAAGGCCATGGCGATTGCCGCCGAGATCTGCGTCTACACCAACACCAATCTGGTTATTGAAACCTTGCCGGCGGAAAGCGCAAAGGACCCGGCAAGCCCATAGCTTTATGACATCAGGCCTGGGGTACCCGGACAAACCGCAACCAGAAATCCCTGAGTGACGCGGCCAACTCCTTCAGCCCCTCCACCGAATTGGGCTTCATGACATATGCGGTGACACCCAGGTCGTAGGTGCGCCGCACATCCTCCTCCGCGGAAGACGTGGTCAACACGATGACCGGAATACCCTTGAAGGCCGGGTCGGTTTTTAGATGCATGAGAGCCGTTCGGCCGTCCATGCGCGGCATGTTCAGATCGAGCAGGATGAAGAACGGCAACTTGCGCTGTGTAAACTGGGCTGCCCCACGCACGTAGTCGAGAAGCTGCTGGCCGTCCTCCACAAAGGCAATCGGATGATCGAAGTGAGCCTCCTCGAAGGCTTCCTTGATCAGCATCCGGTCATCCGCATCGTCCTCCGCAATCAGGATAGGCTTGAGGTCGGCTTCCGCCCGGTGGATCTTCTCGGCCGCGCCCTGGCTTGCCACACGCAGTTTTTCGACAGCGCTCAGCGCCTGCAAAGGTCGGGTCTCGGCCCCTTTTGCCGACGACGCACTCTTTTCCCTCCATGCTTCCAGCACCGACTTTCTCGCCGGCTCCCGTCCCGGACCTGGCGTTTCAGTCAACATCTGCGCCCGTTTGGGAGACTTTTTCACTGGCGGGGCAAGAAACGTGATGCCGATCTCGCCGGACTTGCGCCACGCAACCTTGCATTGCACTTCAATGCCATCCAGCTCGACATTCAATGTGAACTTGTCGGGAACGGAAGCACTGCTGGAAAGTTGCAGACGAGCGCCGCTGTCGGTCATGTCCCGCAGAACACACGGCAACGTCGATTGCCGGTTGTTGAAGACGATGATGGCACCTTTCAGCAAGCGGTTCCGCTTGTTCTTCCGGCGCTCTTCCTCGGCCCCGTCGATGACGCCCATGGCACTTCCCCATTCGATGCACGCCAGCTCGGCAGACGACCGACACGGCGCGTGAGCGAAAATAACCTGGACCGATGCCGACTTAACCGGAATTGGCCTAGGCAACAGCTCTGAAAGAGCAGCCATCCTACAGATTCATGCTTATCCTTCAGTTAATCAGCCCTCCTCGTGCTCCGCCACGCCAGTCGCGCACCTCGCGGCGGACGATCCGCCATCGGCGTGCGGACAACGGTTCAGCGCTTCTTGACATGGATCGTATGCAACATTGCAATGGCTGCCATCGGGACGCTTGAGCGACAATGAACCCGTGGCTACTGTTCTCGGCCACATTGGGAAATGCCCGACGGCCAGACGACATCGACTTTATCTCCAGCTGAGGCGGGTCGGAATTGACCTACGATGACGACCTTCCAGTCCTGCAACTTCCCGTCTCACGGCGCGTTTTTGCTCTGCTGACGGTGGTTGCCGCATCAGGATCATTCAATGCCGCGACATTCTCGGTCGCCGCCGTCCTCCCGCAGCTTCAGGGAGCCTTGAGCGCCACCCAGGACGAAGTGTCCTGGGCTGTCACCTTCTACATCCTGGCCACCGCCGTTTGCCTTCCCATGAGCGGCTGGCTCGTCGCCCGCTTTGGCCGTTGCAACGTGCAATTCTATTGCCTGGCAGGCTTCACATTTTCCACGGTCATGTGCGGCATGGCCCAAACGCTCGACCAGCTTGTCCTCTGGCGGCTCATCCAGGGCAGTTTCGGCGCACCTCTCATGCCCCTCGGCCAGTCCGTCCTGATGGACGTGTTTCCCCGTCGCCAGCATGGACTTGTCATCGCCATCTTTGGCACGACCAACACCATCGGCCCCATCGTTGGCCCCACGTTTGCGGGCTACCTTGCCGAGACACTTGGCTGGAGGTGGGGCTTCTTCATGATCGTGCCGGTGGCGTTGGCCGCCACGGTCGCCGCCCGCTTCGCGCTGCCCGACGAGGTCCGCCAGCGCAATCTGTCGCTCGACTGGATCGGCTTCCTGTCACTCTCCGTCGCGATCGCCTCGACCCAGTTCGTCCTGAGCCGCGGCCAGAAACTGGACTGGTTCGAATCCAACGAGATCGTCGTCGAGGTCTGCCTCGCAGCAATCGCCTTCTATATCTTCCTCGTGCACAGCGCGACCGCACGTCAGCCCTACCTCTCCCCGCGCCTCCTTCTCGACAAGAACTATGTCATCGGCATCTGCCTGATTGTCATTTTCGGGATGCTCAATTTCACGCCGATGGTCCTCCTGCCCCCCTTGATGCAGAACGAACTGGGTTATCCCGATGGCTTGATCGGTTTTGTCGTCAGTTGGCGCGGCGCCGGCGTGATGAGTGGTTCGTTCGCCTCCATTTTCGCCCAACGGTTCGATCCCCGCTTCGGCATGGTCGCCGGCTTCTCCCTGCAGATCATCTCCGGCTTCTGGCTCATGCATCTGAGCCTCGAGGCACCGCTCAGTTCATTATGCGCAAACGCCTGGCTGCAGGGCACAGCCGTCGGCCTGATCTGGACACCGATCGTGACCACCGCCTTCCGCACGCTCGAGCCTACGCTCAGGGCAGAAGGCATTGCCGTCATGCACCTCATGCGCTCCATCGGCTCCAGCTTCTTCATTTCGGTCTCGGTCACGCAGGTGATCCGCGTCACCAGTTCGAACTACAGCCGACTGACCGAAAAGCTCAATCCCTACAACAAGGTGCTGGAACTTCCCGATGCCATGGGCCGCTGGTCGACCGAGACCACGGCCGGCTTTGCCCGGCTCGCGAAGGAAATCCACCGTCAGGCCGCGATGCTTGGCTACATGAACGCATTCGTCATGTACACCGTCGCCTCCATGATCGCCATTCCACTGGTGCTCATGCTCGGTGGCCGCAAGACCAACAAGGGATAGACCGTCCAGACCGTCCGCTGAAACGATCTTGCCTTTTGCCCCCCGGACCGCAAGGCCCGCACGGCGCGCAAACAAGCCAAGCCAATTCAGGCTTTGCCAGACCCGGCCTATATGAACGACAGCAGCAGGTAGGCACCCAGCATCACGGTCAGCCAGAACGCCATGGTTCCGGTCGGCCATGCTCG
>JBKDZY010000445.1:0-4002 GCA_047971765.1 Hyphomicrobiaceae bacterium
ATGATCTTGGTCTGCTGCTCGACAGCGGGACGAGTGTCGCGCATTGCCCGACGGTTTTCGTGCGCCGGGGCATCGCGCTCGAAACGTTCGGCGGGTATCTGCGCCGTGGCCTCACGGTGGGCATCGGCACGGATACGTTTCCGCACAACATGCTGGAGGAGGTGCGCAGCGCGCTCTACACCGCACGGGTCGTTGCCGGAACGCAGGAAGATGTCTCGACGGCACAAGGCTTCCATGCGGCGACGCTCGGGGGAGCCAAGCTGCTGGGCCGCACCGACATCGGGCGGCTTGCCGTCGGTGCCAAGGCCGATGTGGTTCTGGTCGATTGCCGCCATCCAGCGATGCGGCCTCTGCGCGATCCGTTGCGCAGCCTGATCTACACCGCAGCCGAACGTGCGGTGCGGGATGTGTTCATCGACGGTCGGCAGGTGGTCGAGAATGGCCGGCTGAAGCATGTCGATGTGGCGGCTTCTTCCGAGGGGCTGGAAGCGGCGCAGCGGCGGGCAGAGGCCGGTGTCGAAGAGCTCGACTGGGCCGGGCGGGCGCACGATGAACTGTCACCGATGACGCTTCCGCGACGTGGCCGGAATGCATGAGGCTGGCAGGGGAATGAAGGCCGGGTGTGCTGCCGTCATCGGTGGCCAGACTGTGCCGTGCGCGAGGCGTTGACCGTCAAGCCGTGGAGGACGAGGCGGGCTGGTCGGTGCGCGGCCCAATGCCGGCCAGCAGGAGCAGCACGGCCCAGATCGCGAATGCCGCCATGAACCAGGGCTGCCATAACCCCCAGCTGAAGGCGCCGATCACGGTTGTCGCGGTAAAGCTCGAGTAGAGATATGGCTGCAGGGCGGATGATCGTTTCTGGAAAATCGCGAAGGTGGCAAGTCCGATGGCCAGAAGGAACGCGGCGCCGACGGCTCCGAGCTCGAACCAGGTCTGCATGAAGATGTTGTGGCTGTGGCGTCCGGTGCGCAGCGGGTAGGGGTGGTCCTTCGGCCAAAGTGCCGTTTCGGCGGCTGCCTCGTCCAGCGGCTTGATGGACTTGATGCCGATGCCGAGAATTGGCGACCGTTGGATTCTCTGCGCTGTCACGCCCCACAGGACAATGCGGTTTCTGCCGGTTTCCGGAATCCATCCGGCCTTGTAGAGGCCGGCCGAATAGCAGGTCGATGCGATCGGCACGACAAGCACCGTTGCCGTGATCCATCCCGCCAGGACCAGAAGTTTCATCGTGCGCGGCGCCACTTTCATGCCGAGAAACACCAGAAGCGATGCGATGATTGCGATCATGGAGGTCTGGTGCTCGGAGGTGAAGACGGCGACCGCGGACACTAGCCCCAATGCTCCGATCCACAGCAGGCTTCTGCTGGTGTCGCTGACGATGGCGCGTAGCATGATGATGGCAGGCCACAGGATCAGCATGAGCATCGCCACGTTGCGGTTGAGAATGTCGAGCCCGATGCGGGTGACTTCGTTGCCCATGACATGCAAGTGCTTGGCGGATGGCCGCAGCAGCGGGGCGGTCGACAGGATCCAGCGCCTGACCGGCTGGTTGAAGGCGCATTCGATGGCCAGGGCGGCGGCGCCGATACCGAAGGCTACGAGAATGGCGATCTGCAGACGGCGTCGGGTGTCCGCTTCCAGGGCCTTGTAGGCCGGGAAGGCAAGGATCGACGTCAAAGCGAAAATCACGAACAGCGCGAGCCGTCCGAAAGCCTCGCTCTTGTCGACCGACCAGGTGGCATTGAGCGCCAGATAGAGGCCCAGGCAGGCGAGGATGGCTTCGAGCGGCGTTATCGTGCGTGCGCGCTCCAGTTGGTTGCGGAGGATGGCCGCCAGCAGCGCGGGAACGGTCAGCAGAGCCAACAAGGCCGGGGTGGTGCGGGGCGCGAGGAGCGCCAACAGGATGGCGAGGAACCCGAGTGCAGGGATCAGCGTTTCGATCCTCATGGCGTTGGCGGACGGTGCGGACGTTGTTCTGTTATTGTGCACGGTGACCCAATCCTCGCTCTTTGCGCAATGAGAACTCGGCATCGGCTCGAGCGCGATGAGATCGCGAAACCGACGAGGGAACGCCAATTGGCCATCGGCGCCGGAAACGTGTCGCACGCCACCAGGCGGGAGCAGCCATGCTGCGTCTGCCCGAGCAGTTGCAACGCGATCAGCGCATACTGGCCAATTCGATTCGGAAGTTGTGTATCCTATGTCGTGTCTGACCGCACTCACGTCGTCGCCGTTGTTCCCGCGACCCATTCGCAAGACTGGGGATAGAGTACGGCATGATGCGATGGAGCTGTTACGGGTTGGACATGAACGGCGTGACGATTGCGCGGAGTGGCGGGCGGATGGTGACGCCCGGTGATACGTGTGTTGCGCAACAATGGAGAGAACGACCTTGCTGAGTGAAACCCTCTTCAATGCGGACGAGATTCTTGAAGGTGTTGCGCCCTGGGTTCAGGTCGAAAGCCCGACGAGCCATATTGCGGGCGTCAATCGCATGATGGATCTGGTGTCGGGTGACCTCGAGCGCCTGGGCGCGCGGATCGAGCGGACACCGGGCGCGCCGGGCTATGGCGATATCGTGATCGGCCGGTTTGTAGGCTCGGAGGCCACGAATTCCGGCGGTATTCTCATCCTGTCCCACCTGGATACTGTTCATCTTGTGGGGACACTGGCGGGCCGGCTGTCCTATCGCCGGGATGGAGACCGTTGTTTCGGGCCCGGGATCTACGACATGAAGGGCGGTGTGCGCATCGCCGTGCATGCCCTGGACGTGCTGCAGCGCGCGGGGGCCGGGCCACGCCTGCCGGTGTCGTTCATGCTCATTCCGGACGAGGAGGTGGGCAGCCCCAGTTCGCGGGAGATGATCGAGGCCGAGGCGCGGCGGCACAAATACGTGCTGGTGACAGAGCCGTGCAAGAACGGTGTGGTGGTGACGGGCCGGTTCGCCTTCCAGCGGTTCTGGATCACAGTGAAGGGACGTCCGGCCCATGCGGGTGCCAGCAATCGGCAGGGACGCAGCGCCATCCGGGCCATGGCCCGCCTGATCGAGCGCATCGAGAACATGACGGATTTCGAGCGTGGCATGACCTTCTCGGTCGGTACGATCTCGGGTGGGACGTTCGTCAACGTCATGCCGATCGAATGCCGGGCCCAGGTCCTGACGGTGGCACCGACGCAGGAGATTTTCGCAGAGGTCAGCGGGTTGATGAAGGGGCTGGAGGCGGAGGACGATGACACCTCGATTGCGGTCGAGCGCGGGCCGGTGCGGCCATTGTGGCAGCCTCACCGCGAGACCATGGCCCTGTTCGAGACGGCGCATGGCCTGGCGGCTGACATCGGTTTCGAGCTGCGTCATGGGTCTTTCGGTGGCGGCAGCGATGGCAACTTCACGGGGGCGCTCGGCATTGCCACGCTGGACGGGCTCGGGGTCGATGGGGCCGGAGCGCACACGTTCGAGGAACACCTGCTGGTGTCATCACTCGTGCCGCGGTGCCGCCTGTTTGCCGAACTGCTGAGGGCACTGTGAGCTTCGGGGTGGCTCGTTCGCGCTCACGCGCCGTACCAGCCTTTGGCTGGGCGCTCCGCTAGGGCGGCGCACACGCCGGGCCGCAGTCGCGGCCTGAGCGTTTCCGCTTCATCGGAAACGCTACAGTTTGTTCGCGCTCACGGACCGTACCAGCCTTTGGCTGGGTGCTCCGCGAGGGCGGCACACACGCCGGGCCGCAGTCGCGGCCTTATGCTGAGGCGCTATAAACCTGCAACGTTCTGAATCGGGAATGCCAGCGACCCCAAAGTGCACTGTTTCCGTATTTTTGCGCGTTGGCGGATATCTATATCTCATTCCATTCTTTTTACCACTCGTCAACCACCCGGATGCTCAACAAGGTGTTTCCTGTTTCCTCGAGAAACCACATAAATTTTGACTGTATTCATGATTTATTTTTCCCACTGTCGTAGCGTTCGTTCCGTTGGGACTTCGGATTTGCATCCATCGACCCTTTT
>JBKDZY010000446.1:0-9085 GCA_047971765.1 Hyphomicrobiaceae bacterium
CCGATGGGTGATGCTGGCGTTTGGCCAATGGAAGCCGCGCCCAACCAGTTCGATCCTGTGGCGTCGTGTGTCATTGTCCACCACCAGGGACTTGAGCAGAGCCAACGGATGTTTCGTTGACATCGTTTCGAGTACAGCAAACGTTTCTGGTTGTAATGCCGATGATGAGTTGGGCCCGTTATTGAAGGCGAGGTCGCCAGCGGTGACACCTGCAAGGAGCAGCCCGACACACGTTGGGATCAAGGCGATGCGTGGTGCTGCCCACCACAGTGCCAGCGCGGCGGTCCCAAGAGATGCTGTGGCAAGAACAAGCGGTGTGATGACCTGATGAAGCCTGCCGAAGGCCATTGCCGATATGATTGCAACGACGTAGGCCGCTGCCAGTGCGATGGCAACCAGGACAAACGCCTTCCGGCCCGGCCGGTTCCACGGTTCGACAAAAATGGTGTGCAGCACGTAACCGGCGAGAATGGCGCCAAGCCCACCGATCATGAATACTGCGTCGGCTGGACGCCGGTAGAGATCGACACCCGGCAGCCAGGCATGGGCCACCCGGAAAAAGGGTGTGTACCAACCCAGGGCATAGACCACGGTCAGCAGGAAGGCGAAAGAGAAATAGCGGATGTCCCGGTGCCACAAGCGTCCGGTTCCGGTGCCTATCAGAATGAGCAGAAGGGGAAGCGCACCGATGTAGGACTGGCCGACGTTCTGCGCCGTATAGAGCCCGGTTCCTTGCCAGGTGAAGCTCGGCGGCCCCCAGAACTCGCCCATCACGCCGCTGGCGGCGCTGAAAACCTGCGGGATGACCATGGTCGCAAGTAACGCCGGATGCAGGGATCCGGCACCGGCGCTGGCATAATCGATGGACGGTCTGTTGGATTCTGCGGCGAGAACGATAGTCATCAGGATCGGGAGTGCGACCAGCGCGAGCCCGATGATACCAGCTGCCGTCAGCGGGCCGATCGAACCGCGGAACGCTTTCCACGGCGAAGGGGCGGTGCACCACTGCCAGATCACCCATCCGATCAACAGATAGACTGCCATCAAGGCTACCTGGTCGCGGCCGAGCACGAGGAAGGCCGCGATGACACCCGCGCAGATGCCGTTGACCCAGGATCGCCGGTCGATGGCCCGGTCAAGAAAAAACAGGATCCAGGGCAGGTAGCACATGCTCAGCACCTGGCCCCAGTGCTGGATGCGCCACGACATGGCGGCCCCGAATACGAAGGCGAGGGCGGCCAGCAACGCGCCGGCCCAATGCCATTCGCGGTCCCGGAACCAGAGGATCAGTCCGATTCCGGCCAACTGCATGGTCGCAAGGACCGTGAGATCGCCGGCCCAGGGGCCGGGGTCACGATTGACCAGGGCCAACAGAAAGAATGGCGGCGAAAAGATCATCGACTGCGGATCGGCAATCTGCGGCAGGCCCGAGAAGATGAACGGGTTCCACCACGGCGCTTCTCCGCGCGCCAGGCTTTGTGCAAGAAACTGGACCTGCGGCAGGAACGTCGCCTTGGCGTCCCAGGGAATGGCAACCCTGCCGCTGAGCCAGGGCCAGGTCATCAGCACGAACCCGGCCATGAATGCCGCAATCGTCTGCCAGAGCGGCCAGCCCTCATTCCCGGAACCATCGGCTGCGGCAACATCGGAACGGTATTGGCGATGCATGGGGTGTCCCGGGGAAGAGGAAAAGGTGGGGTCGGCGGCCGTCAGGGTCATCCCAGGACGCCCCGGCGCGCGTGCCTGCGTTCTATAGCACGCCAGCCGAAGGCGGGGATTAAGCTTTGCGGGCCGCGATCAAATGATCCGGTTCATTGAACGCACGCTACAATTGCGAAAGCTCTGGCCCTGCCGTCAAGTCGCCTGTATCAGGACAAAAAAATGCGTCGTCATTTGCCGGAGCGCTGACCGTGCCTGAAGCTGCCATTGCACGCATTCACGAGGCCAAGCGAGAACAGGTGCCGCTGGTGGTGGCGCAACTCGGACAGTCTCTCGATGGCCGGATCGCGACGCCCACGGGAGAAAGTCGCTGGATCAACAAGCAGGCAGCACTTGTCCATGTCCATCGCGTGCGCGCCGCTGTCGATGCCGTGGTTGTCGGTGTGGGAACCGTGGTGGCCGACGACCCGGCGCTGAACGTGCGCCATGTCGAGGGGCGCCATCCCGCGCGCGTTGTCGTGGACCCGGCGGGCCGAGTGCCGCTGTCGGCACGTTGTCTCGATGGGACGGATGGCGTGCGCCGCGTTCTGGTGAGGGCGGCCGGTGTCGATGTCCCCGCGCCTGAAGGCGTCGAAGTGATCCATGTTGCCCGCAGTGCGTCTGGCCGGCTGCAGGCCCGCGAGATCATCGCCGCCCTGGTTGGCATTGGTCTCGACTCTTTCCTGATCGAAGGTGGTGCGGGTACGGTCTCGACATTCATCGACGATGGTTCGGTGGATTTCCTTCATGTCCTCGTCGCACCCGTTATCCTGGGGTCTGGCAAGCCGGGCTTGAGCCTCAATCCCATCGACCGGCTCTCCGATGCGTTGCGTCCGCCGGCAAGCGTTCATATTCTCGAAGACGGTGACGTGTTGTTCGATTGTGACCTGCGTCGTTCTGGAAAGGGGTGACCGCCAATGGACAGCCGACAGGGTTCAAATGCAAACCAGGAGGCAGGTGGCCCGGTTTATTCGACCACGGCGCGCCTGCTCCACTGGTTGACCGTCATCTTCGTTGCCATCCTCATTCCGGTCGGCTTCTACATGGTCTACCGGGGGGACGTGACGAAGTTCGATGCGGTCACCAATACGCTCTACTCCTGGCACAAGCTGGGTGGGTTCATCCTGCTTTGTCTCATCGTGTTGCGCCTGCTTTATCGGCTCTTTCATGGCGCACCGCCTGATGAGCCGACACTGCTGTGGTGGCACAAGGCCGGCGCCCATCTCGCACATTGGGGGCTCTATCTGCTGCTGCTGGCGACGCCGTTTCTCGGCTGGTACGGCGTGTCACTCTATGGCGCGCGTGGCCTTCCCTTCGGCATGGCGCTGCCAGAAATCGCCGCCCCGGACAAAGCGGCGGCTGAGCAGGTGCTGGGGTTTCATTCCTGGGCCGCAATCGTGATGCTGTGTCTGATCAGCGCGCATGTCGGGGCCGCCATCTATCACCACTTCCTGCGCGGCGATGGCGTGCTCAGGCGGATGCTGCCGGGCTTGAAGGCGCGCCGTTGAGGGCCGCGAGGACGCGCGGCAGCAATTCGGGCAGGTCTTCTGAAATGAGGCCGGGGCCGGCATGGTGGGCACACGCTCCATGCAGCCAGACGGCAGCGGCGGCGGCCTCGAAGGCAGGCATGGCCTGCGCAAGCAGGCCTGTGACAAATCCGGCGAGCACATCGCCCGAACCTGCCGTTGCAAGTGTCGGCGGGGCGTTCTCGTTGATCGCCGCATGACCGTCGGGCGTGGCGATGACGGTATCCGGGCCCTTGAGGACGACCACAGCTCCGGCCATTGCGGCTGCCTGCCTGGCGCGCTGCAGTTTCGAGCCTGACAAGCCGGGGAACAGGCGCTTGAACTCGCCCTCGTGCGGCGTCAGCACCACCGGTCTCGACGGCTGTGCTGCGATCGCCTCGAACAGGCCCTGGGGGTCTGCAGCGGAGACAGTGATCGCATCCGCATCAAGCACCGTGCCTGCCCCGGACCGCAGCACGGTCTGCACCATCCGGGCCGCTTCATCGCCCACGCCAAGGCCGGGGCCAATGGCAATGGCGTTGAAACGCGGGTCATTCAGGATGGCCGAAAGTGCATCGGCCCCCGCGCAGGATTTCAACAGAATGGCATTGAGCTGGCTTGCATGGGCCTGCAGCGCATCCGGCGGAGAGGCGATCGTCGCGAGGCCCGCGCCCGCGCGCAACGCACCGCGGGCAGCCAATCGTGCAGCGCCCGACATCTCGATTCCGCCCGAAACGACAATTGCGTGCCCGCGCGTATACTTGTGCCCCTCCAGGCTGGGGCGTGGGACGTGGCGCTGCCACAGGGCTGGTGCATTGGCCCAGGTCTTCGGGGACACTTCTGGCAGGACCTGAGGCGGGATGGCGATGTCATAAAGCGCCACGTCACCGCAATAGGCGCGTCCCGGCAGCAGCAGATGGCCCGGTTTGCGCCTGAAGAACGTCACGGTTCGGTGAGCCTGCACCACGGGGCCCGTGGCCTCGCCGGTCGTGCCATCGAGGCCGCTTGGCACATCCACGGCCAGCACCGGTTTGCGCGCGCGGTTGATGTGGTTCACGGCCGCTGCCGAGGCTCCGCCTAGCGCCCGGGAAAGCCCGGCCCCGAACAGCGCATCAATGATGATCTCGGCCCAGGACGAACAGGACTCCGGCAGGCTCTCGGGCTCAAGGATCTGTCCCGGGTAACGTTCGGCATTGTGGGCGGCATCGGGCGACAGCCTTCCCCGGTCGCCAACCAGAACCAGGCGCACAGCGTATCCCTGTCCGATCAACATCTGCCCGGCGGCAAAACCATCACCGCCATTGTTGCCCGGCCCACAGACGATCAGCACGCGCGAGCCCTGTGGCGCCATGTGCATGGCTTCCTCGGCCACGGCCCGCCCCGCATTCTCCATCAGCGCCAGCGAGGGGACCCCGAAGGTCACCGCCAACTGGTCACATGCGCCCATCTCGTCCGTGGTCAGCAATTCCTGGCCTGGTGCACCAACTGTCATGATGAAGCTCTTGCTGCCGCTGAGATGATCAAAAGGGCCATCGGCCCTCTTCCTGGGTGGTTTTAAGGCATGAGCGCGCCACGGCAAGGTTGCCAGGGCGGCGCGAGCCTGAGATCCAGATTCACTATCTGCACATAAAACAGGCATGCAGCCTAAAAATTATGCGGGCACAGTGCGGCTGGTACGCCTTATAAGCAGGCGACCGGTCGCCAGACCATTGACGTTCAAGCATTTCGTAGTTCGTTAACAGTTTGGCACGGCCCCTGCTAGGGGCACATCGTTGCAAGTCCCAGGTACGGACCGCCCGTATCGTTTGGTACCAAACACACCAGTCGCGAGGCCAAAAGCCGATGAAGAAGATCGAGGCCATCATCAAGCCCATCAAGCTTGACGAAGTGAAGGAGGCTCTTCAGGAGATCGGCCTTCAGGGGATCACCGTAATCGAAGCCAAGGGTTTCGGCCGCCAGAAGGGCCACACCGAGCTCTATCGTGGCGCCGAGTACGTTGTTGATTTCCTGCCTAAAGTGAAGATCGAGGTCGTTCTGGGCGATGACCTTCTGGACAAGGCCGTCGAGGCGATCCAGAACGCGGCAAAAACCGGCCGTATCGGCGACGGCAAGATCTTCATCTCGAATATCGAGGAAGCCATTCGCATCCGCACCGGCGAGACAGGCACGGAAGCCGTCTGACCGGCGAGAATTCTGTCCACGGGGCGGCAAACTCCGGGGCAGGGAACAACGCGACGCGCAATGCGCGCCGTTCCACGAAGACACGGCGTTTCATGCAAGAGGAGCCATCATGGCAGACAATCCGCAGACCGCAGCCGACGTTTTGAAGATCATCAAGGACAAGGACGTGAAGTTCCTTGATCTGCGTTTCACCGACACCAAGGGCAAGGTTCAGCACGTCACGGCCGATGTCTCGTGCGTCGATGAGGATATGTTCGCCGACGGCTATGCCTTCGACGGCTCGTCCATCGCGGGCTGGAAGGGCATCGAGGCCTCCGACATGACGCTCATGCTCGACCCGGCATCCGCGCATCTCGATCCGTTCTTCGCGCAGACCACGATGGCCATCTTCTGCGACGTCATCGAGCCGCTGACCGGCGAACTCTATGAGCGCGATCCGCGCGGCATCGCCAAGAAGGCCGAAGCCTATCTGAAGTCGACCGGCATCGGCGATACCGTTTTCTTCGGCCCAGAAGCCGAGTTCTTCATCTTCGACGACGTACGGTTTTCTGCCGAGCCCTACAACACGGGCTTCCGGGTGGATTCCACGGAACTGCCGACCAACTCGTCCACCGAATACGAGATGGGCAATCTCGGCCACCGTCCCCGCATGAAGGGTGGCTACTTCCCGGTGCCGCCGGTCGACAGCTGCCAGGACATCCGTTCCGAGATGCTGTCGGTGATGGCCGAAATGGGCGTCAACGTCGAAAAGCACCACCACGAGGTGGCCGCCGCCCAGCACGAGCTCGGCATCAAGTTCGGCACCATGGTGACGATGGCCGACCACCTGCAGATCTACAAGTACGTGATCCACAACGTGGCCCAGGCCTACGGCAAGTCGGCGACCTTCATGCCGAAGCCGGTGTTCGGTGACAACGGTTCGGGCATGCACTGCCACCAGTCGATCTGGAAGGAAGGGCAACCGACGTTTGCGGGCAACAAGTATGCCGATCTTTCGGACACCTGCCTCAGCTACATCGCCGGCATCCTGAAGCACGCCAAGGCCATCAACGCCTTCGCCAATCCGTCGACCAACAGCTACAAGCGCCTGGTGCCGGGTTACGAAGCGCCGGTGCTGCTGGCCTACTCGGCCCGCAACCGGTCGGCCTCCTGCCGCATTCCGCACGTCACGAGCCCCAAGGCCAAGCGCATCGAGGTTCGCTTCCCGGATCCGGCAGCCAATCCGTACCTGGCTTTCTCCGCCATGCTCATGGCGGGCATCGACGGCATCCAGAACAAGCTCAACCCGGGCGAAGCGATGGACAAGAACCTCTACGACCTGCCGCCAGCCGAGCTGTCGCAGATCCCGACGGTTGCCACCTCGCTGCGTGAAGCCCTGCAGAGCCTGGACGAGGACCGCGCGTTCCTGAAGATGGGCGGCGTGTTCACCGATGACATGATCGACGCCTATATCGAGCTCAAGATGGCCGAGGTCGAGCGGTTCGACATGACCCCGCATCCGGTCGAGTACGACATGTACTACTCGGTCTAGTCACGGACCTGTCGGGCCGGGCATCCGGGCTCGAAGCAATGGGAACGGGGTGCCGGACGGACTGTCTGGTGCCCCATTTCATTGTTGTGCGCCGTGGCCGATGTGGCTTGGCATGAGGATGCGGTCGGGCCTATGTATTGCCCAGCGTATGCAAGGCAGGTCATGCAGCGCTAACCCGGAGGTGAAGGCATGAAGAGACCGGTCGTGGGGGTGATTGCAACCGGTCGCGTCATCGAGGGACGCCACGCGGTGCAGGGCGCCGGCGAGCGGAACTTGCGCGCCGTGGCCGATGTCGCCAACGCCATGCCGATCATGTTTGCGGGCATGCCGGACATCACCGACGTGGGCGAGTTGCTGCAACTGGTTGATGGCATCGTACTGACCGGTGGCCGCGCCAACGTGCACCCGACGCTCTATGGCATGGATCCCGAGCCCCGCTATGAACCCTATGACGAACGGCGGGACCAGGTTGCGCTGGATGCCGTGCGGGCGTCCGTCGACGCAGGCCTTCCCCTGCTCGGTATTTGCCGTGGCCACCAGGAAATCGCAGTTGCCTTCGGCAGCACGCTGCATCCCGAGATCCGGGAACTGCCCGGCCGGTTGAACCATCGGATGCCGCGCCTGGCGAACGGGGAACCGCATCCGGATCCGGCCGTTGTCTTTGCCGATCGTCATGACGTGGCGCTGACCAAGGGTGGCGTCTTCGAGAAGCTCTACGGAAAATCGACGATCCGCGTGAATTCCCTCCATGGCCAGGGCATTCTCGAAGCGGGCGAGCGGGTAACGGTCGAAGGGGTTGCCGAGGATGGCACGATCGAGGCTATCAGCATTGTGGGTGCCAAGGGGTTTGCGCTTGGTGTGCAATGGCACGCGGAATTCGATCCGCAGACCAACCCCGTCAACCGGACGCTACTCGAAGCTTTCGGGGGCGCCGTCCGGGCACAGGCTGCCCGCCGCCGGTAGGCCCGCGAGCCGGCAGACCCGCGCCCCTGATCTCGAAGCCACGAAACCGCAGCACCGACCGTTTTTCGGCCGCGCCCGTGGGGGCGGAAAAACGATCAGGGCCGGTCGTGCTGGAGCGGCCCTGAAGGAAAGTCGGATCGGACCGCACCGGCCAAAACCGGGAGCGGTCGTGCGTCATCACCCATCGAGCGCCGAATCGGTGATGCGCTTGCGGCGTGCGCGCAACTCGTCGAGTGTCTGCTTCTTGTTGGCCTTGCCTCGGGCCGCTTTGCGGGCCTTGTAGTGCTTGAGCAGCGCCTTCATCTTGTCGTCCAGAATGCCTGTCCGGTCGGCCGCCTGCGGCAGGAAGAAGTCCGGCGTGATGTTGGGCTCGACGATGACCGGGCCGTTGGCCGTGATCGCCATATCCCAGCCGATGAGATTGATTTCCTTGAAGACCTTGTGGGCGCGGATTGCGAGGGCCTTGGCCTCCTCGAAGTGCGGGATCTTGAACCCGATCATGGTCTCGCCCGTGTCGGGATGCGCCTCCGGTTCGGTGGCAGCCAGGCCGGCCCCACTCTGCACGCGCAGCACGGTCCCTGTGTCGGGATCAAGCTGGCCGATCATGTTGCCGGAGCGCCAGAAGTTGTCCGCGACGTTCTGGCCACCTGGGATCTTCCAGAGCGAGCGCGTGACGCCGATGCCGTCCTCGTCGCGCAGCGTCACGATGCGGCAGGTCGCAAGGCGGGTTCCGCAAAGCCCTGCGATGTCGGGATGTGGATCGAGGCGGCCCTGCAGGATGTAACCATCGGCAAACGACGTCGCAACCTCGGCCGCGAACTCGTCGACCGCCAGGCGCTTGCCATGCAGCATGACGATGCTGTCTGTCGTCTTGTCATAGTTCGCCAGGCTTGCCGAGCCGATGCTCTGCAGGCCGTTGGAGGGTTTTCCGAAGAGTGGATACTGGCTTTCGTCACGCAGGAACGCTGCAAGCTCGTCCGCGCTTTTGAAGGTCGGGACAGCCGGCAGCTCGAACGTCTCGGAATAGAGGGCGCGAGTCGGGATCGTCGGGAAGCCGAACCCTCCAAGCAGCGTGGTGGCCGCAAGCTTGTCTTCGAGCAGTCCGTGCCATTCGCTGTTGTAGTTGAGGGTATCCCAGACGTCGCGCATGACATCGAGCCCGATAAACGTGCGCTTGTCCGACTTCAATTGTGCGTCGCTGTAGAGG
>JBKDZY010000447.1:0-5413 GCA_047971765.1 Hyphomicrobiaceae bacterium
ACCCCTACAGTTTCCGTTACTTCTTTTTGATGAAGGGGCAGCCGCCCTGGTCAAGCGGACGCCAGGCTTCTGCCGCCGGGATCGTCGAGCGGAGCTTGTAGTAGTCCCAGGCGTACTTGGACTCTTCCGGCTTCTTCACCTCGTAGAGGTACATGTCGTGAATGTGTCGGCCATCCTCCCGGATGGTGCCCTTGCCGAACAACTTGTCGTCGGTCGGGATCTCTTTCATCTTGGCCACGACCTTGGCACCGTCACTCGCATCCTTGAGCGCTTCGACGGCCTTGAGATAGTGGTAGACCGCACTATAGACGCCGGCGACTGTGTAGCCCGGCATGCGGTTCAGCTCCTTGTAGTAGGCCTTCGAGAAGGCGCGGGAGTTCTCGTCCTTGTCCCAGTACCAGGGAGCCGTGAAGACGAGGCCCTGCGCGGCCTTGAGGCCCAGGGCGTGCACGTCAGTCACGAATATGAGCAGGCCGGCAAGCGTCTGGCCGGCTTGCGTGATACCGAACTCGCCAGCCTGCTTGATCGAGTTGATCGTGTCGCCGCCGGCGTTGGCAAGTCCGATGACCTGGGCGCCGGAGGCCTGCGCCTGCAGCAGGAACGACGAGAAGTCGGTGCCGGGGAATGGAACGCGGACATGGCCGAGAACCTTGCCGCCGGCCTTCACGACAACAGCCGACGTGTCGCGCTCGAGAGCGTGGCCGAAGGCGTAGTCGGCTGTCAGGAAGAACCAGGTCTTGCCGCCCGATTTGACGATGGCATTACCGGTGCCGTTGGCAAGTGCCCAGGTGTCGTAGGTCCAGTGCACGGTGTTGGGGGAGCAGGCTTTGCCCGTGAGATCGGAGGTGGCAGCGCCCGAATTCAGGTGCACCTTGTTCTTTTCGCGCACAACCTCGTTCACGGCCAGCGCCACTGAAGAGGTCGGCACGTCGACGATGGCGTCGACATGGTCGACGTCGATCCACTGCCGCGCAATGTTCGAGCCGACGTCCGGCTTGTTGAGATGGTCAGCGGCGACGATCTCGACCTTCATGCCCTTGGCTTCGGGGCCGAAATCCTTGACCGCCTGCTTCGCGGCCCATTCAGAACCGACGCCTGAGATATCGGCATAAAGACCCGATCTATCGTTCAGGACGCCAATCTTGACCTTCACATCTTCCGCCGCGGCCGGCATGGCGGCTGCCAGCGCGAGAACACTCGCCATCAACAGCGAGTAAGCCTTGTAAGCCATTTCCGTAAACCCTCCTCTATTGGGTTCGTGACCCCCATATGGAAATTGGACCGAATAGCCCGCTAGATGCCCAGATAGGCCTTCAGTTTCTCGGTGTTGTTTTCGAGTTCGGAATTCGGGATCATATCGACGATATGGCCGTGATCGACAATGTAGTGGCGATCGGCAACGGTCGCCGCGAAATGGAAGTTCTGCTCGACCAGAAGAATGGTGAAGCCTCGCTGGCGCAACTCCTGGATGGTCCGTCCGATCTGTTGCACGATGACCGGCGCCAGGCCTTCCGTCGGCTCGTCGAACAGCAGGACTTTCGCGCCGGTGCGCAGGATTCGGCCGATTGCCAGCATCTGCTGCTCGCCACCGGACAGCTTCGTGCCTTGGCTGTTCAGACGTTCCTTGAGGTTGGGAAAGAGCGTGAAGATTTCTTCCACAGAGAGGCCGCCCGGCTGCACCTCTGGCGGCAGCATCAGGTTTTCAAGAACGTTGAGGCTCGAGAAGATGCCCCGCTCCTCGGGGCAGTAGGCGATGCCTCGGCGCGCGATCAGGTTCGACGGGGCATTGATCAACTCCTCGCCGCGCAGCCGGATTGAACCTGAGCGCTTGTCGACGATGCCCATGATCGACCGCATGGTCGTGGTCTTGCCCGCACCGTTGAGGCCGAGCAACGTCACCACTTCCCCTTCGCGCACCTCGAACGACATGCCGTGGAGGATATGGGACTCCCCGTACCAGGCCTGCAGCCCGTCAACAACCAGCAGAGCCTCAGGCATGACCCGTCCCCATGTAAGCGTCAATCACGTCAGGATTTTTTGAAACCTCGTCGTAGGTTCCCTCGGCCAGGACCTCGCCTCGGGCCAACACGGTGATCGTGTCTGAAAGCTGGGACACGACCGACATGTTGTGCTCCACCATCAGCACTGTCCGGTTCTGGGCGATGGTACGGATCAGGTCGGTGATGCGCTGGATGTCTTCGCGGGCCATCCCGGCCATAGGTTCATCGAGCAGCATCAATTCGGGCTCGAGCGCCAGCGTGGTCGCGATTTCGAGCTGCCGTTTCCGGCCGTAGGCAAGTTCGACGGCCTGCAGCTCCGTGTATTCGGACAGGCCGACCGCTTCGATCAATTCGCGCGCGCGGGCATCCAGCACTTCCACCGAGCGCTCCGACTTCCAGAACTTGAATGTCGTGCCGAGCGCACGCTGCAGTGCAACACGAACATTCTCCAGAACCGTCAGATGTGGGAAAACCGCAGAAATCTGGAAGGAGCGAACCAAACCTCGCCGCGCGACCTCGAACGCTTTCGCCTTGGTGATGTCCTGGCCATTGTAGACGATGCGCCCGGATGTCGGCTGGAGAAATTTGGTCAAAAGATTGAAACACGTCGTCTTGCCCGCGCCGTTTGGGCCGATCAACGCATGTATCGTGCCGCGCTGCACCCTAAGGTTAACGTCCTTGACGGCATGGAAACCTTTGAACTCTTTTGTGAGCCCGGTTGCTTCGATTACGTAATCCGCTGTCATGCGCCTCGCTCGAGTTCGCGAAACCGTTCTGTTGCCACGGGAGTCACCATATCACGAGCGCGTGCACACGACGCAGTCCGCACGATGGTGAATAGACTTGCCCGGAAGACTAGCCCTCCCTGACCAGCCCGGGGACAACATCTAGCCAAAATAGTCAATTCATACAACAACGGTTTGTAATCTTATGAGCAGTTGTCCTCAAGGCTGGGCGGATGCTAGCGTGCGCACCATCGCTGGGCGTCGTAACTGGCGCGCGCGCAATGGAGGAAAAATGTTAAGGCACAAGTCACTGAAATCCGGCCTGACAGCCACAGGCGTTGCTCTCTCTCTGGCTATCTCAGCACCAGCATCGGCACAGGTCAGCGACGATGTCGTCAAGATCGGCGTCCTTAACGACCAGTCGAGCCTCTACGCCGATTTGAACGGCCCGGGTGGCGTCGTTGCGGCCAAAATGGCTATCGAAGATTTCGGAGGCACAGTTCTCGGCAAGAAGATCGAGATCATTGCCGGCGACGTACAGAACAAGCCTGACATTGCCGTGTCCATCTCGGGCCGGTGGTTTGATACCGAAAACGTTGACATGGTCATCGGCGGTGGCGGATCGGCATCGTCGCTGGCGACCTCGCGCGTCGCAGCGGACAAGAACAAGCTCTACCTTGCGATCGACCCGGCAACGTCGGATCTCACCGGCAAGGCGTGCACGGCAACGACCATCCACTGGGTCTACGACACCATTGCCCTCGCCAACGGAACAGGGTCCGCCGTCGTCAAGGCCGGTGGCAAGACCTGGTTCTTCCTGACGGCCGACTACGCTTTCGGCCACTCGCTGGAACGCGACGTCAGTGCCGTGGTGAAGGCCAATGGCGGCCAGGTCCTCGGCCACGTGCTTCATCCCTTGAATACGTCGGACTTCTCGTCGTTTCTGCTGCAGGCGCAAAGCTCTGGCGCCAAGATCATCGGCCTGGCCAATGCCGGCGGCGATACGGTCAACAGCATCAAGCAGGCATCCGAGTTCGGCATCACCCAGGGCGGCCAGAGCCTTGCCGGTCTGCTCGTCTTCATCATGGACGTGCACAGCATCGGCCTGAAGCTCTCCCAGGGGCTCAAGCTCACCTCGGCGTTCTATTGGGATCACGACGAAGGCACGCGCGCCTTTTCCAAGCGCTTCGCCAAGCAGATGAATGGCCGTATGCCGACCAGCCTCCAGGCCGGTTACTATTCGGCGGTTCTGGATTATCTCAAGGCGATCAAGGCGACCGGAACGGACGACACGGCCAAGGTCGTGGCTTGGATGAAGGCCAACCCGACGGACGATCCGCTGTTCGGCAAGGGCTACATCCGCAAGGATGGCCGGAAGATGCACACCATGTATCTCTATGAGGTCAAGAAGCCGGAAGAGTCCAAGTACGCCTGGGATTACTACAAGCTGGTTCGCGAGATCCCGGCGGAAGAAGCGTTCCGCCCGATGGACAAGGGTGGCTGCCCGCTGGTGAAGTAACAACCGGCTGGGAACAAAGGCACCTCCGTCCGGGCGCGCCGCCACCAAGCGGCGTATCGCCCGGGCGAGAGAACAGGGAACTCCGTCAGTGCTGGCGGAGTTCTTTTTTGTTTGGCGAAGGCCAGCCCGTGCGGTGTGATCCGCCTCAACCAGGCAGACCACGCCTGCGGAGGCAACAAACGCAGAGCAATCACCCACAAGCAAAAACGGGCACAATCGTCAAATCAGTCCCTGGCCCCGCATTCAGCGAAGAACTCATCACGGAAGGCTTCCACCGCAAGATGAAGCTCATCCAGCGCCGCGCCTTCGGCTTCCGAAATTTCTGGAACTACCGCCACGACTACAATCACGGGCGGCCGCACACGAGCCTTGCCGGTCTCACACCGGCCGAGTTTGCAAAGAGGTCCAACGAGGACGAACCACGAACAGAACTAACTTATGACTGAGTAGCCATTGGGGGCAGGGTCAGGTCAGCGATCTCGCGCCTCACATCCTCTCCCAGGCGGTGGAAGTCGTCGATAACGACGACCCCAATAGGAAGAGAGCTCGGTAACGCGGAAATGGTGTCCAGATCGTCCTTCTTCCGAGCGGAAAGGACCAGCACCTCATTTCCCATTCCGGCGTTGGAAATTGCTCTGAGGGCTGCCGTAGTCTTGCCTATGCCAGATGGGCCCTCGATGACGATGCAGCGACCGGCCGTTTTTAAAGCTACCAATAGGCCGGCATATTCTACAGGTTCCACGAAGGTATGCTGCGGAACACCTTGCAATACAAAAACATCTTGTAGTTGAAGCGTTCGTTCGTTCGTTCGTTCGTTCGTTCGTTCATTCATTTCTTCATCCGTTTAGCACACCCACGCGAGTGACGGATCGGCATCACGCCAGTTCGAAATCCAATAAGGTGAGATTATTCAGTGCGTTAAGTCGATTGTGGGGGGGCGAAGAAAGTGGAATACGATGGCGCACCCGATAGGATTCGAACCTATGACCTTCGCCTTCGGAGGGCGACACTCTATCCAGCTGAGCTACGGGTGCGTGCTGATCCACTGCAATACCCGATCATGAGGCCGGCTGCAATCGGTCAGATGCCCGATAGGGAAGGGCAGGCCGCAAATGGACGCCGGCACTCGGGGCTGCGTGGACCGAAAGCGGGCCCCCAGGGGACGGAAG
>JBKDZY010000448.1:0-1735 GCA_047971765.1 Hyphomicrobiaceae bacterium
GCGTGAAAGCCACGGTACAATCTCCTTCGAGTTGGCGACGGAAAATCTTGTGTCCGGACCCTAACGGTCGTGCCCTCCCAAGACAAGCCGTGCATTCACTCCGGACGGCGGATCGCGACGCACCGGATGCCACCGGAGCAGCAGCACGGCAGCCGCCCCTTGCGGATGCAGCAGCCATGCCTGCACACCTTTTTTCTCTGCCGGCAGCACCCAAGGTTGTCCCCGCCGGTGATTTGCCATAAGTCCTCCGCCATCGATTGCCGGTACCTGGCGTGCCCCGTCGGAGAGAGCGTTCATGATCATCGCCATTGATGGCCCCGCGGCATCGGGCAAAGGCACTTTGGCCCGGCGCATCGCCCGGCATTTCGGGTTTCCGTGCCTCGACACCGGCCTTCTCTACCGCGCCGTCGCCCGCGACGTGGCCGCCCTCGGCAGGTCCCTCGACGACGAGCAGGCAGCCCACCAGGCCGCCGTCGCCCTCGACACATCGTCCCTCGATGACCCCGCCCTTCGCCTGCCCGGTGCTGGTGAAGCCGCCTCCATGGTGGCCCGCCATCCGGCCGTCCGCCAGGCCCTGCTCGAGTTGCAGAGAGCATTCGCGGCCGGGAAACCGGGCGCGGTACTCGACGGCCGTGACATCGGAACGGTCGTCTGCCCGGATGCCGACGTCAAGATTTTCGTGACCGCCGACGTCGCCGTGCGCGGTGAACGCCGTTTCAGGGAATTGTCCGCCAATGGCGACCAGGTCACCCTTGCTGATGTGACCGAAGTGCTCCGCCTTCGGGACGAGCGGGATGCCGCCCGCACCAACGCCCCCATGAAGCCGGCGGACGATGCGATCTTGCTTGATACGACCCAATTGGATATAGATCAGGCATTCGAGGCTGCCGTCCAGTTGATCACGAGGAAGATCGGCCGGCAGAAGCTGTCCTGAGGACGGCTTCAAATCGCTCCCGGCGGGCACCATTGCCCCGCTGACGACGGCCTTCGTCAGAACTGCAATCCGCATGCCCGGAAGAGGCTGGCGTCGTTTGCTTGGCGGTTTTTCACCGCAGGCAGCGGGCGCCGATACTCATTTGGCATGCCTTTCGAACCGCGGAAACGGCCAGGCAATACGCTGGTGCTGTTCCCGTACATCAACGCAATCCGCCTTTTGGACAACCACGAAAGCTTTTTGATGAGCACCGCTGAGCAACCCGCCAACGAGATGAACCCGACCCGCGCCGATTTCGAGGCCCTCTTGAACGAGAGCCTGGGTGAGGACACCACCTTCGAAGGCTCGGTCGTCAAGGGCCTGATCACCTCCATCGAGAAGGACCTGGCCGTCATCGACGTCGGCCTGAAGATGGAAGGCCGCGTTCCCCTGAAGGAATTCGGCGTATCCGCGAAGGATGGCGGCCTGAAGGTCGGCGACGAGGTCGAGGTCTACCTCGAGCGCATGGAGAATGCGCTCGGCGAAGCCGTCCTCAGCCGTGACAAGGCCCGCCGCGAGGAAAGCTGGAACCGTCTCGAAAAGCAGTTCGAGGCCAACGAGAAGGTCGAAGGTCACATCTTCAACAAGGTCAAGGGTGGCTTCACCGTGGACCTCGACGGCGCCGTGGCCTTCCTGCCCGACAGCCAGGTCGACATCCGTCCGGTGCGCGACATCGGCCCGCTGATGCACCAGCCGCTCACCTTCCAGATCCTCAAGATGGACCGCCGCCGGGGCAACATCGTTGTCTCCCGCCGCTCCGTG
>JBKDZY010000449.1:0-5738 GCA_047971765.1 Hyphomicrobiaceae bacterium
CTCCTGCTGCAGGCCAAGCTTGATCTGCCAGGCGCGCTCGACATATCCGAAACGCTCGGCGATGAGGTCGACCAAGGCCTTGTCACAGCGGTCGATTTCGACACGCACGTCCGACAGGTCAACACAGTCCTTTGGGGCTTTGATCGTCATGTTTTCAGGCTCGCAAATAGGCCTTTGGCCGGCTGGTGGTTAAGATAAGCTCTCATTAGCACAGATGCGCGCAAGTTGGAGTCCCACGGCACGCCATCCGTTCCAGGCCATTTCCAGGGGAAGAGCCGCCGCCCGATGATCAACGACCATACGCTCGCCCGCTTCGTCCCGTTCGGCTCCGGTTTCGTCAAGCCGATCCATGACGACTATTCCTTCGCCCTCATCCCGAATACGGCGCATCGGCTGCTGACGGGGGAGACGACAGGGCCGCTGTTGCCCACGGACTGCTTTGGCAGTGCCTACCCGGAACCCGAGAAGGTCGTCCTGGTCTTCATCGACTGCTTCGGATGGACCTTCTGGCAGAAGTGGTGGGAGCGCTCGCGCGTGATGCGGTCGGTGGTGGAAAAGGGCGTTCTTACGCCGATTTCGGCGCTTTTTCCCTCCACGACATCGGGCTCGGTGACAACCATGAACCTGGGGGTCAGGCCAAGCCGGCACGGCATCTACGAATGGAACATGTACGTTCCGGCCTTTGGCGAGGTGATCCAGTCCCTGCCCTTCGCAACCCTTGGCGGCGCTCCCGGATCAGCGGCCCGCAACGGCCACGACATCGGCGGTCTGTTCCTGGAGCAGCAGACCATGCACACGCGGCTGGCGCGCCACGACGTAACCTCGGTGCAGATCGCAGCCCGAAGCTATGCCCACTCTCCCTACAACACACTGGCCTCGACGGATGCCGAAGTCGTGACCTATTCGACCCTGGCCGAAGCGCTGATGCTGCTGGAGCAGGCCGTCATCGAGCGGCCAGGCAAGGCTTTCATCAATTTCTACTGGGCGGGTCTCGACACCGCCGCCCACATCCACGGGCCGGACACGCCCGTGCATGACGCGGAGATCCTGGCGTTCTGGGCCGCGCTCGATGCGCTCATGGGGCGTCGGCAGAAGGATGGGACGCTCTGGCTTTTCACCGCGGACCATGGGCACATCAATGTCGGCGCGGAAAAGACCGTCTACATCAACCAGCGATGGCCGCAACTCAGAGGGTGGCTCGCCCATAGCCGGACAGGGGAGATCATCTGGCCATGCGGCAGCCCGCGGGACATGTTCCTGCACATCAGGCCCGAGCACCGCAGCGAAGCCCTCGGCCTGCTCCAGGCGGGACTTGCGGGCGTTGCCGATGTGATGGACATGGCCGCGGCCGAGACGCTGGGCCTGTTCGGACCAGAGCCGCTCAGCGCGGAGTTCAAGGCGCGGCTCGGCGACATCCTGGTGCTGCCGCATCTCGGGCAGTTCGTCTGGTGGCAGGAGGACAGGATCATGTCCACCCGCCTCACGGGCCACCATGGCGGGCTGACCCGCGAGGAGCTGATCACCGTGCTGGGCGTCGCACACGAGCTGTAGGCAGCTTGTTTGCGCTCACGGACCGCACTGCCGTGAACGACCACCGGCCAAAGCCGGTGGCTTCGGGGTGCGGCTGGAAGCCGGATTGGTGCGCCATCCGGCGGACTGGAACGACGTCACATCTCCCGTCGATGTCACCCCGACACTTGTCTCCGGGCCCCATTTCACAGCAAACGCCGCACCCGCGGGACAATAGGTACCGGCAACAAGTGCCGGTATGACATCTGTGGGTTCCGCAGCGCTTTCAATACCCACGCCACGACGCCCCTTCATTGTCCCGTGCCGCCTGAAGGCGTGGGGTTTGCGGGTTCCCCGATCGAGGGCTCTAAAAACCGGGTTCTGCGCGGGCGCGGCGCACACGCCGGGCCAGCATAATTCTGTCGCCCCCGGAACGAGAAAGCCCCGCATCGCCTCTCGGTCGATGCGGGGCCTCATCCCATTTGCCCCGTGCGCCGGGACAATTCTTCGCGTCAGCGCCGGGCTGACCTTTCGTGGTCGGCAGCCATGGCCGCGCGGATGATCGCGTCGGCATCCATGGATGACGCCGAGGCATTGGTCACGGGTGGCCGCAGGTTGGCCTTGGCGACGGTCGGCGTGACCGCGTCCGGCTTGCCTTGCAGATCCCTGACGAAAGCAAGGTTCTCCTTGATGCGCGGATCCTTTCCGCCCATCTCCCTGGCCTCACGGAGCAGGTTTTCGCCGCGCTCCGCCTGGCCATCGAGTGTGTAGGCCATGGCGAGGTTATTGATGATCGACGGCTGGTTCGGTGCCAGCGCGCGAGCGCGGTCATAGAACTCGATGGCTTCCTGATAGCGGCCCTGCTTGGCGCGAACCGTGCCGCGCGCCGAGATGGTTTTCCAGTCCGGCTTCACCGGGTCATCGGCGCGGGCCAGGAGCTGGTCAGCCGTCGAGACCTGGCCATATGCCAGCGCCAGCCGGCCATATTCCGACAGGAAATCACGATTGTTGGAATTGAACATGTAGGCGCTCTGCAAAACACTGAAGGCCCTCTTCTTGCGGCCCATGGCTTTCAGGTTGCGAGCGTAGGCCAGCGCTGCCTTGCCATCGCGCGGGTTTTCGGCGCTCTTCTTGCCCCAGTATTCGGTGGCCTTGATCAGCTCGGCCTCGTTCATCTCGCCGGTGCTGGAGGTCGCAATATCGACCGACTTCGGCTCTTCGGACGTGAGGCCGAGGTCAAGCCCTCCGCCCTGGGCGCAGGCACCGAGAGAAAGCGCCATCGCGACGACACAAACGTGACCCGTGCGTTTCAAAAGCGCTGTGCCAAAGCACGCCATCATTTCCCCGCCAGCAATTCTGCTCATAGGCCACTCCATCAGGCGCGCTGTTCTCCGGTCGCGCTTCAAATCCGAAACTTGTGCTCAGTTTGCTTCCACAGCTTAAAAAAAGAATTAAGACGTGTTGCAATTTGAGACGAAGCCTGAATTACGCCGAGATTCGGTGATTTTCGACTTGAGCGCCGCGCGGGTTTCACAATCGTTAACCAGGCGGCGCGGTATCTCATTACGAACCCGGCACAGAGCGCCCTGTGCCCCGCCGGCCGGTGAATAGTGGTTGCCAAATGCAGCCCAAAAGCCCTAACCACTCAGGCGACGCCAGCCTTGCCAGACAACGCTCGCTGAAGAGGCCGGCATGATCGCGTTTCCTGAAGCTGCGACCGACCGCGGGCGACCATCGCCGAGGACCCGGACGGCATCGGACGCGATCAGGCCATTGACGATCCGGACAAGGATGAGCAGACGATGGACTTCTTTGTGGACACCGGCGATGTCGCCGAAATACGCGAACTGGCTGCACTCGGCCTGCTGGATGGCGTGACGACCAATCCTTCATTGATCGCCAAGACCGGCCGGGACTTCAAAACCGTCATTGCGGAAATCTGCGAGATCGTTCCCGGCCCCGTTTCGGCGGAGGTTGCCGCGACGGATGCCGACGGCATGCTGGCCGAAGGGCGCATCCTTGGCAAAATCGCAAAGAACGTGACCATCAAGGTGCCGTTGACGTGGGAAGGCCTGAAGGCCTGCCGCACACTGGCCGGCGAAGGCACGATGGTGAACGTGACGCTGTGCTTCTCGGCAAACCAGGCCCTGCTGGCGGCCAAGGCGGGGGCGACATTCGTCTCTCCCTTCATCGGACGCCTCGACGACATCGGCCTCGATGGCATGGATCTCATCCGCGAGATCCGCACGATCTATGACAACTATCCGGCCCTGGAGACGAAGATCCTCGCGGCCTCCATCAGGACGGTCAATCATGTGCGCGACGCCGCTCTGATCGGCGCCGACGTCGCAACAGTCCCGCCGGCCATCCTGAAGCAGCTCGTCAAGCATCCGCTCACCGACAAGGGGCTCGAGGCCTTCCTCGCCGACTGGAAGAAGACGGGGCAGAAGATCGCCTAAGGGGCTACGGTTGGAAACACGCCCGGATGCGGCTGCGATCCGGGATCAGGACAACGAGACGGCGCCAGAGCTGGTGCCGCACTTTTCAGGCGCAGACACGGCGGCGGGGCTTCACGCGCGACGGTGGGATTCGTAGATCGGGACCTGACGGGTGGCGGCTGCCTTGCGGGCCAGCATGATGGGCGCCTCGATTGCGGAGTAGGCGGCGTTGACCCGCTTCGACATGGCCGAGATGTAGTTCTTGACCTCGGCGGGGAGGTCGGCCGTGGCGTAACGGTCCGGGTGGTATATCTTGTTGAGCTTGATCCACGCAGCCTTGACATCTTCAAGCGAGGCCGAGGTTGGTACGCCCAGTACAGTATGAGGATCAAAACCTTCGAGCACGCTTGCACGCGACTTCAGGTTCTCGGCCTTCGGCACGTTGACCATCTTGACGGCCTTGAGCGCGGACTTGGCCATGAACATCCGGTCGCCGCCCCAGGCCTCGAACACTATGAAAGCAGTCGTGCCGTTGAGCGTTTCCGTGAAGCTGCGGCCGAGCGGCACCATCATGCGACCCGAGACGATTTCGCCTTCCGCAGTCGTGATCTCGACAGGTACGCCATTCTGGTCGTTATGCTCGACACGGTTGCGCTCAAACATGGGACCGTTGCTCCTTGGCACTGTTTCATTCCGGGACGACCGGTTATCTTTGCGGACATACCTGCAAGAGCCGTGCAAATCCGCAAGAGCCATGCAAGTCCGCAAGAGCCGAGCAAGTCCGGCCAGCTCCTGCGCCCCTGCGCCCTGGGAAATGCCAAAACGGGAGGCGCTGCCCATGGCCGACATCATCAGGTCGCCACGTCTCGAGGAGCTGCCCCGCCTCTCGGCACTGGGTTTCAGATCAAAAGCCTTCTGGGGGTATGACGAAGCCTTCATGGAGGCCTGCCGTGCCGAATTGAGCTTTCAGCCGGGAGAACTCACCACAACCTCGCTGGCGCTCATGGAGCGTGACATGGCCCTCGTCGCGGTCGCACAGGTGAAACTGGAGGGACCGGAGGCGGAGCTGGCGAAGCTGTTCGTCGAACCGGCCGCGATCGGCAGCGGTGCCGGATGGTTGATGTTCGACTGGGCCTGGCGGACAGCCCGGGCCCTTGGCGCGCACCGGCTCGTCATCGAAGCCGATCCGCATGCCGCACCGTTCTACCGCCGGATGGGGGCCAGGGACACGGGCGTGACCCGCTCGCACTCCATCAGCGGGCGCCTGCTCCCGAGACTGGTGCTCGCCCTTCGCCCGGATACCGGCAACGAGCCTTCCTAGACCTGAGCGCGATGGCCGGAGCTCAATGACTGGGACACGATGACTGGGGCTGCGCGCGGCCTCTGGCGAAGCGGTGGCGATTGACAGCCCCCCTGCGGCGGCTCCACCCTATCTGCATCAAGGTTCAGGACAGCAGAGACAGATCCACGACCTGCCATCCCAGATCAGGGAGACCGCTCATGGCCCTCGAGATCAAGAGACTTGCCGGCGCATGTGGTGCCGAGATCCATGGTGTCGATGTCTCGCAGCTCGACGACGAGACGTTCCGCGACATCCATCAGGCGCTGCTCGAGCATGGCATGATCTATTTCCGGAACCAGCGGCTGACGCCAGACCAGCAGGTGGCGTTCGCACGGCGTTGGGGCGACATTCATTCCCACCCCTACCTGCGCAGCCTTCCGGAGCGCCCGGAAATCATCGAGATCGTCAAGGAACCCCAGGACAGGGCCGGTTTCGGCGACCAGTGGCAC
>JBKDZY010000450.1:0-3969 GCA_047971765.1 Hyphomicrobiaceae bacterium
GGGCGTCCGGTCGTATTCGGCGATGGTCTCGAGGCGATAGCCCTCGTGCAGGTTCCATTCCCTCGCCTTGGCCGGAGTGCTGCACGCGAAACCAACCGCAGCGAGGAAGCTCGCCAGGTAGTTCCTGTGGTACTGTCGTTTGCTAGACATGCAGCACGATCCGGTTCGATGCTTCACTCCTTCGATCAGAAATAGCGTTCGGGGACGCGGATGTTGTCGCCGGGCATGACGAACAGGTCACTTGGCATGTTGATGCGTGTGTCCTTGGACATGCCGTCACGGGAGAGGACGATGTAGCTGGAGTCGGCACGGTAGGTGTAGCCGCCGGCAACGGCGACGGCGTCCCTCAGGCGGGTGCCGACCTTGAACGGAAATGCACCGCCAGTCTTGACCTCTCCGTGGACGTAGATGGGCCGGTAGGTATCAACATCGACCGTCACCTTCGGTGTATTGAGGTAGCCGTTGGCCAGGCGCCGGGAGACGTTCTGCCGGATCGTGGCGGTGTTCTCGCCGACAACGTTCAAGGGACCGATGAGCGGCAGCGATATGGCGCCGTTGTTGTCGACGTCATAGGTGCCGGAGAGATCCTTTTCGCCGAACACCTCGAGCTTGAGCTTGTCGCCGATGCCGACCTTGTAGGCCTTCAGGCTCATGGACTCGAGCTGATGATTTATGACGGGGCCGCTCGCGAGGTTCGCGTCGGAGCAGGAGGCAAGCGTCGCCAGAAGAGCCGCTGCAACAACAGCTGCAACCTGGCGATATGCAGAACCGTTCTTTGTATGTCGCATGGTACTCGCAGATACTCGATCATTACGCGCTACATCCGTGGGCTGCTCAACGGGCAGCCTTCGGTATCAACCATAAGATGCGACATGCTGGGTAAAAATGGAGTATAAGGGATCTCGTTTTTATTCTTTCCGCTTCATATATTCATAATCATGCCCGCGGTTCTGCCGATTTTTCGGGGCTTTTTTGCAAGCGTAATGCCGCTCAATAGACCTGTTGATTTAAATTCGATCAATATTGAACCGTTGCTGCGTGGATTCGGGAATGTGCAAATCGTTTTGCGATGGTTAAGGAGAAAGGATCAGAGTATTTCCGCGCGGTTTCCTATTATGTCAAATTCGCACGAAAAGCTCTTGTCGTGATCGTTGGCGGTAAGGATCAGGTAGGGATTGCGGAATTTTGCGGACCAGAGGGCGCTGTCGACCTGCCAGAACGGGACGTCGAGCGAGGTCTTGCCGACCACCAGGGTAATGGCGCGCTGCCGGCTCATGGCGAAGGCGGCCTTGAGGTGGCGCTGGCTGGCGGCCGCGGAGCAGGCGCCGCTCGCGGCCTTGCTGTAGGCCGCAATGATGATTTCATTCTTGCCCTGGGAGGCGATGTACTGCTGCGTCCAGACCTTGCCGGCCGTCGCTAGCACAAGGAGAAGAATGAGGGCACGCATGGACACAGGCTCCTTGCTCGACAGGCCGGACCAGCCGACCCGTCGAGGCAATGTGAACCTGTCGTGGTAAAATTTTGGTTTTCAATTGTTTTTTATTTGTCTTCGATCAGAAGATTGCCGATCCGCTCGATGGCCTTTCGGATGTTCTCGGTGGAATTGGCATAGGAAAAGCGGATGTAGCCCTCGCCATGGATGCCGAAGCTGGTGCCCGCAACGGTCGCCACGCCGGCTTTTTCAAGCATGTCGTTCTGCAGGGTGCGGGCGTTGCGCCCCGTTCCGGTGATGTTCGGGAAGGCGTAGAAGGCACCACCGGGATCCACGCAGGTGAAGCCGGGGAGCTGATTGAGCAGCGGAACGATGACTTTCCGACGTTCATCGAAAGCCTTGACCATCCGCAGCACGTCGTCCTGGGGGCCTTCGAGGGCGGCAATTCCGGCGTACTGGGTGGGTGCGTTGACGCAGGAATGGTTGTTCACGCACAGACGGGTGATGTGGTGAACGAGGCTCTTTGGCCAGACCGAGAAGCCGAGGCGCCAGCCGGTCATGGCATAGGTCTTCGACCAGCCGTCGAGCAGGATCAGCCTGTCGCGTATGGCGGGGTACTTGAGGAAGCTCTCGTGCTGGCGGCCTTCATAGAGCATCTGGCTGTAGATCTCATCGGACAGGACCGTGACGTGGGGATGCTTCTCCAGCCCTGCGATCAGCTTCTGGATTTCGGCCTTGGGGACCGCGCCGCCGGTGGGATTGCCGGGGCTGTTGAGAATGATCAGGCTGGTGCGGGGCGTGATCTGGGCCAGGACCTCGTCGGCGCTGAAGGCAAAGCCGTTTTCCTCCCGAAGTGCGATGGGAACGGGTTTGGCGCCGGAATATTCGATCATGGAACGATAGATCGGGAAGCCCGGGTCGGGATACATGATCTCGGTCTCGGGCGTTCCGAACATCAGCATGGCAAAGAACATGGTCGGTTTGCCGCCCGGCATGATGACCACATCATCCGGATCGACCTCCACGCCATGCCGGCGGTGCAGATCGCGGCTCACGGCCTCGCGCAGGGGAAGGATGCCATTGGCCGGTGTGTAGCCATGGTGGCCATCGCGCAAAGCCTTGATGGCGGCTTCGACAATATGCTGGGGCGTCTGGAAGTCCGGTTGCCCGATACCAAGATTGATGACGTCCTTGCCCTGGCGCTGGAGCTCGGCGGCTCTGGCCAGGACTTCGAAAGCTGTTTCGGTTCCAAGCCGCGAAAGGCTCTTGGCGAGCAACATGGGGCATCTCCTGGATTGCGATCCTGGGCGGGGTTTATGCACCACTATCGTCAATCTGGGGAGGGGGGCCAACATCGACCGTTCGGTGGCTGATGCCGGGGCGTGCGGACCCGCCCCACTTCGGAATCCCCAGGGCCTGGAAACAATGACAGTTGCCAGATTGTGCCTGTCGGGGTTTCAGTAGGCGGGATTGGTTCTTGTCCCCGATCGACCGGCGGTCGCTCTTGCTGCGTCGAAATCCTACCGTTCAAATCATTTCGGCCGGCTGTTGCCGGTTGTCACATGCGGGTGGGATTGTTGTTTGCTGGTCCTTGCGATCGGGGCTTTCTGGCCTTTGTGAAGGAGAATGGAAATGGTGCAACCCCCAGCCAGGCAGATCCCCGGCGTCTATCATCGCCGGGTCGGCGACATCACGGTCAGCGCCGTCTGCGACGGATTCCTGGACGGCAACCTCGAGGTGCTTCGCGGTATCGATCAGGGCGATGCGCACAAGATTCTCGACGCCAACTTCCGACCGGCGCGGCGCACGACCGTCAACTGCTTCCTGATCTATACGGGAGGCAAGCTGGCACTGGTTGAGACCGGGTGTGGAACGCTGATGGCCAACACGGCAGGTCAGCTTCGCAACAACCTGGCGGCGGCTGGTGTCGATCCGGGCTCCATCGACAGCGTGCTGTTGACGCATATGCATCCCGACCATTCGGCCGGCCTGATGGATATGGATACGGGCAAGAAGAACTTCCCGAACGCCGAACTGGTCATGCACGAGAACGAGCCGCGGCACTGGTTCGATGATGGCGCCATGTCCAAAGCCACTGACCGGGAGAAAGCAATGTTCTTCCAGGCCGGAAGGGATCAGACCGAGCCCTACAGAAAACAATGGCGGTTGTTCCAGAAGGGTGAGGTTCTGCCGGGTGTGACGGCGATGCCGTTTCACGGGCACACGCCGGGGCATACCGGCTATCTGATCAGTTCGGGCGGAGAAAGCCTGTTGATCTGGGGTGATATTGTCCACATCCCGGAAGTGCAGACGGCGCGGCCGGAGGCCTGCATGGCGTTCGACACCGATACGGGCCAGGCCGAGGCAACGCGGCGGCGGGTGTTCGACATGGTCGCAACGGACAAGCTGCTGGTTACGGGCATGCATCTGCATTTTCCGGGGTTCAGTCGGCTGGTGACGGATGGCAGTGTTTACCGGCTGATCCCCGCGGCCTGGGAGCATGTTCTCTATAAACAATACCTTGCTCGTATGGTTTG
>JBKDZY010000451.1:0-6884 GCA_047971765.1 Hyphomicrobiaceae bacterium
AATCTATTCGTCTGTACGAGCCTAGGTCAGTTCGCTCGCACGGCGACGGCTTCCCAGTCAGCATCTGTTGTGTGAGTCTGTCGCAAATGGTCAAGCGTATCCTCGTCGTCGATGACGACCCCGCCCAGCGTCGTATCCTCGAGGAAATGATCAAGCGTCTCGGCTACGAGACGAAGGTCGCGTTCGGAGGCGAGCAAGCCCTGAACATTCTCGAAAGCCCCGAGGCCGCAAACCTGAGCCTCGTTCTCCTCGATCTGGTCATGCCCGGAACGGACGGCATGGCGGTCCTGGAGCGTGTCGGGCAGAAAAGTGGCATCCCGCCCATCATCGTGCAGACGGCCCATGGCTCGATCGATACCGCCATCGGCGCGATCCGCGCAGGTGCGGCCGATTTCGTGGTGAAGCCTGCCAGCCCCGACCGTCTCGACGTCTCCATCAAGACCGCGCTCAAGATCGAGGCCCTGCAGGGTGAAATCTCGCGCATCAAGAAGCGGAACGAGGGCACGCTCACGTTCGACGACCTAGTGCTGGAGAGCGAGGCGATGGAGCGTGTCGTTTCGCTCGGCCGCCGCGCGGCGGCCTCCACCGGCAACATCGCCGTGCTGGTCGAAGGTGAATCCGGTGTCGGCAAGGAATTGATTGCCCGCGCCATCCAGGGCGAAAGCGCCCGCGCCGGCAAGCCGTTCGTGACGGTCAACTGCGGCGCGATCCCCGAGAACCTGGTCGAATCCATCCTGTTCGGCCACGAGAAGGGATCATTCACCGGCGCTGTCGACAAGCGTATCGGCAAGTTCCAGGAAGCCGATGGCGGCACGCTGTTCCTTGACGAGGTCGGAGAGCTGCCCCTCGACACGCAAGTCAAGCTGCTGCGGGCGCTGCAGGAAGGTGAAATCGAACCGATCGGCGCCAAGCGGCCGGTCAAGGTCGATTTCCGGCTGATCGCGGCCACCAACCGCGACATGATCCAGCTCGTGAAGGACGGCAAGTTCCGCGAAGATCTCTATTACCGCCTGAACGTGTTCCCCATTGCCGTGCCGGCCCTGCGGCAGCGGATCGGGGATGTGCCGCAACTCGCGCGCCACTTCCTGACACGCTTCGCGGCGGAAGAAAGCAAGCGCATTTCCGGCATCAATGCCGATGCGCAGCGCCTGCTGACCTCCTACTCGTGGCCCGGCAACGTGCGCCAACTCGAGAACGCCGTCTTCCGTGCGGTTGTCCTCGCGGACGGACCGGAGCTTACCGTCAGCGAGTTCCCGCAGATCGCGGCCCACGTGGAAGGTTTCGCTGCCGAAGTGCCGGCCGCGCCCGCCCAGGTGGTTTCCAACGCCTACACCGGTCCGGCCCTGCTCGGTGCAGAGCAGACGGTGCCCCAGACCGTCGATGTCGATGGAGGCGGGCGTGGCACGTTCGGCATTCCGGCCGTTGATGCGTCGGGTGAAATCCGGTCGCTCGAGGATATCGAGGCTGACATGATCCGGCTCGCCCTTGGCCGCTACCGTGGCCACATGACGGAGGTTGCCAAGCGGCTCAACATCGGCCGCTCCACCCTCTACCGGAAGATGAAGGACTACGGCCTCGAAGGCCGGGCCGGCTGACACAGGATTACTCGCGGGCCGGCAATCGCAAATCTGCGGCATCGCAAGCAGGACCCCGTCACCTCACCGGTGGCGGGGTCTTTTCATTCTGGACCGAACACTGCCGAATGGTCAGGCGACCAGCGGCAGTTTGTCGGCAATCCGTCCCTTGAAGCAGGGCATGACCTTGGCCGAGAAGATGCGGGCTGCCTCGGCGTGAGGGTAGCCTGACAGGCAGAACGTCGAACAGCCGGCATCGACGAATTCCTGCAAGGTGGCTGCGACCTGCTCGGGATTGCCAACGACGGCGATGCCGGCGCCAATGCGCACCGTCGAAATGCCGGTCCACAGGTGCGGGTGGATCTTCATTTCGTCTCCGGACTCCTCGAGGAGCTGCCAGACGCGGCGGTTGGCATCCGAAGTGCGCTTGATGCCTTCGACGGCGGTCGCGCCCGTCCGCATGTTGATGAAGTTGAAACGGCTGGCGCCGGCAATGAGGCGGTGGGCCTCGTCCCAGGCCTCGGCCTCGGTATCGCGGCAGATGATCTGCAGGCGCATACCGAAATTGAGCGCCTTCTCCCGCCCATGCCTGGCCGCCAGCTTGCGCATATCCTTGACTTTTTCCGCGATGACCGAGGGCTTGTCTCCCCAGAACAGGTGGACCGTCGAGTGCTTCGCGGAAATCTCGGCCGCCTGCGGCGAGCCGCCACCGAGGAAGAACGGCGGATGGGGCTTCTGGAACGGTTTCGGCTCGACCACCTGGTTCACGCTGTAATGCCTGCCCACATAACCGATGGGTTCGGTCGAGGACCAGAGCCGCTTCATGATCTCGACTTCCTCGTCCATCTTCTCGTAGCGCACCACCTTCGGGTCGGGGACACCGTCAGCGATCGCCTCGTCATCGTTGATGCCGGCGATCAGGTTGATGCACAAGCGACCTTCCGACATCTGGTCGAGGGTCGCGAACAGGCGGGCGGACAGGGCTGGATTCACGTAGCCTGAGCGGAGCGCGATGAGCGGGGCGACATTGCGCGTTTTGGCAACGTAGTACGACGCCAGCACGGTTGCTTCCCAGCAGGTGGTGTTGACCGGGATCAGCATGTACTTGAAGCCACCGTTGTCGATGGCATCGACCACCTCGTCGAAAACGGTGCGGCTCGACGCGATCCTGCCCGCCGGGTTGGCCAGGTTGGTCGCATCACCACTCGATGGCAGAAACCAGCCAAACGTTATGCCGTCGTGCGCCATGCCTGTTTCCTCCATACCTTGTTTTCGAGCCGGCTCATGCGCCTTGCGCATCGCTCCGTGTCATTATCTGCATGAGAGCTTGCCGCTTTCCCGCTCAATCTGCAATTCTCTGCGGTGATGCCAATTCAATATTGTTCAGGAGATCCCAATGTCCGGAAACGGTGAAGCCGTGATCGCACTCGACAAGCAACGCATGCAGGCCATGGCCGACAAGGACGTGGCGAAGCTGGAAAACATGCTGGGTGACGATCTCATCTACACCCACTCGTCCGCCCGGCTCGACACCAAGCGCAGCCTGATCGACAACATGACATCGGGCGCCACCGTCTACAGCTCGGTCGTGCCGTCCAACGTCAAGGCGCAGGATCTCGGCGACACCGTCGTGCTGACCGGCGAGGCCCGCATCAAGGTGACGGTAAACGGCACCGCGCTGGATTTCGGCGTGCGCTTCACCGATGTCTACACCAAGCGGGATGGCCGCTGGCAGATGGTCGTCTGGCAATCGACCAAACCGGCGTAACCGTCACGGCACCCGGCTCAACGCCGCGCAGGTTCGGCCACATCCTCGATCTGCAGCTCGATGCGGTTGCGCCCGCCCCAGGTGTCGCGGCGGAGCTGCCCGGCGATGTGCAGCGGCAGGCCGTTGGCGTTCTGGAGCAGATCACCAACGGGCTGGCCGACCGCGCGGAAGGCGATGGCGTCGAGGCGGGAGCCGTCGCCAGCCTCCAGTGTGCACCGCAAATGCACGTCGCCCATGACCTTTGAAAAGCGCACGCGATGGGCCGGGAAGACGAAGCGTGGCGACGGGTTGCCCTGTCCGAACGGGCCTGCCTTGTCGATCAACTGCAGGAGATCGTCGGAGACACCGGCCGGCGTGAGGGCACCGTCGATTTCGAGTGCCGTGGATGCACGGGCCGCGCTGGCGGTATCCCTCAGCATCGCGTCGAAGCGCTGCCTGACGGCCTCGAGCTTGTCCGGCGCTACCGTGAGGCCGGCGGCCATGGCGTGCCCCCCGCCCTTGACCAGCAGGCCCTCGGCGGTGAGTGCGCGGACGGCGGCACCGATATCAACCCCGGCAACGGACCGCAGCGAGCCGGTCCCCTGCCCTTTGTCTTCCCAGGCAATGACGCAGGAAGGGCGGCGGAAGCGCTCGACCAGGCGAGAGGCGACAAGCCCGACCACGCCCTTGTGCCATTCGGGCGATCCGACAACCACGATCGGCAGATCCGGGTCCTGATCGACGAGGCGGTCGGCCTCGGCCATTGCCGCTTCCAGCATGGCCGTCTCGATGGCCTTGCGCTCGTGATTGAGCTTGTCGAGCAAGGCCGCGATGCGCTGCGCCTCCGCTTCGTCGTCGATGGACAGCAATTTTGCGCCGAGTGCTGCATCGCCAATCCGTCCGCCCGCATTGATGCGCGGGCCCAGGACGAACCCCAGGTGGTAGGGAGTTGGGGGCTGGTTGAGACGGGCGGCATCGAGCAGCGCATTGAGCCCGATGTTGCCGCGCTGGCGCATTACCTCGAGCCCCTTGACCACGAAGGCCCGGTTGAGGGTGCGCAGCGGCACCACGTCAGCGACGGTCGCCAGCGCCACCAGATCCAGCAGCGACAGCAGATCCGGTGCGGGCCTGCCCTTGCCGTAGAAGCCGCGCTGGCGGAGCGTTCGTGCCGTCGCCACCATCGTCATGAACGTGACCCCCGCCGCGCACAGGTGGCCAAGGCCGGACAGGTCGTCCTGGCGGTTCGGATTGACGACGGCATCAACCTTCGGAAGATTCTCGTCCGCCTGGTGGTGGTCAAGCACGACAACATCGGCCCCCAGCGTCTTGGCATGGCCAAGCGCATCGATACTGGTGACGCCGCAATCGACCGTGACGATCAGGCGGGCGCCTTCCTTGACAAGCGTCTCGATGGCCTGCGGATTGGGGCCGTAACCCTCGAATATGCGGTCGGGAATATAGATGCGGGCGCCGAGCCCGTGCATCTTGAGGAAGCGGCACATCAAGGCCGACGAGCAGGCGCCGTCCACATCGTAGTCCCCGAAAATTGCGACTGCCTCGCGTCCTTCGATGGCATCGGCAATACGATTGGCGGCCTTGTCCATATCGACGAGGGTCGAGGGATCCGGCATCAGCGCCTTGATGGTGGGGTCCAGCGTCACCGGAACGTCATCGACGGCAATGTCACGGGCAGCCAGGATGCGGCCCAGAAGCTCCGGCAACCCGTGCCGCTGGCTGATCATCATGGCGAGGTTGTGCGCGTCAGGGGCGAGCCGTTCGCGCCAGACGAAGCCGCGGGCGGACCGGGCCACGCCCAGCATCGGCGTGTCCTCTTCACCTGATGATAAATCGGTCAGACGTTGTGCAGCACCTGCCATGGTAGCTCCCTCCCGGCGGTAGAGGGTAGACTGCCGACGGTGTGGCATCACTACGCGAATGCGCGCGATGCCTGATCATCCCCAGCTTTCCGTCCCGGCTAATTCCGATCTAGCCGGAATTGGCTTGTTTGCGCGCTATACCAACCTTCGGCTGGGCGCTCCCCAGGGGCGCCGTTGCCTGCCCAGGCCACCGTCGCGGCCTAAGTGTTTCCACCTAAACCTGAAACGCTATATGTTGCGCCCGATATCGGCATTGGCAGGATGGGCGATGGTCAGGCTCAGCATCAATGGCAAACTGGTGAAGCTCGACGTGGACGGCCAAATGCCGCTGCTTTGGGCGTTGCGCGAGGCTGCGGGCCTGACGGGCACCAAATACGGCTGCGACGACGGCCTGTGCGGGGCATGCACGGTGCTGATCGACGACAAGGCTGTCCCGTCCTGCGCCGTTGCGGTCTCAACGCTTGATGCCAAACAGAAAATCGTCACCATCGAAGGGCTTTCGGCCAACGGCGACCATCCGGTCCAGAAGGCATGGCTGGCGCTGGACGTGGCGCAGTGCGGATACTGCCAGAGCGGCACCATTCTGGCGGCGGTCGCCCTGCTGAAGGCGAAGCCAACGCCGACGGATACCGACATCAACGAGGCCATGACCAATCTTTGCCGGTGCGGGACCTATAACCGCATCCGGGCGGCCGTCCACAAGGTGGCGGCGGACGCCAAGCGCAAACCCGACAAATAGTGTTTTCCGCCGGTCAGTTGCCTCGCCCGGCAGTCGCGACGCTGGCCGCGTTCACCGGCCCTCGCCCAGGAATGCCAGCACCCGGCCGTTGAAGTCGGCGGGCGTTTCCCAGTATGGCGCATGACCGCATTCACGGAGGGTTTCCAGGCGGTTCCTGGGGATGTGACCGGCGATCAGGCGCATCAGGGGGGGCGGCGCATAGAGATCGGCCTCACCCGTGATCAGCAGCACCGGCATGGGCAGGCTTTCCAGGGCCTTCCAGGTCACCCGGACACCGACGGGTTGCGGGGCGGGCTTGCCGTGCAGGGCTTCTTCAGACAGGGCTGCAAATCGCGTGCTGCCGGCGGGGTCGCTGGCGCGATAGCTGGGCCCGAGCTCCAGGAACTCATCCGATACCTTGCCGCGCAGGCCCGCGATGCCCAGGCGCGCAAACATCTCGCGCCATTCCGCCTCGTCCGGCGCAACGATGGTTCCGGCCAGCACCAGCGAACGGATCCGGTGGGGATTCCGGACGGCAAAAGCGGTAGCCGTGATGCCACCAGCGGCGGCGCCCAGAAGATGGGCCTTCGACACATCCAGCACGTCGAGCAGCTCCGCCAGGTCTTCCACCGTCGAGCGCATGGCCGCCGGATTGCCAGACTCCGACTTGTAGACGCCACGGCGAGAGTATCCGATGACTCGGTAGCCTGCCGCGCTGAACGCCTGACGCTGGTGCTGCCAGATCTGACAGCCTTGCGAGGCCGGATGGCAGAGCACCACCGCTTCACCGGCACCACCCGTGTCCCAGTGCCAGAGCCGAACATCCGAGAGGTCAACAAATCCTTCGCGCATAGGCATCTCCAGCTCATCGCGCCGCGCACGACCTGGGACACGCCATCGGACGCACGCCACGCCTGCCGGGCGGCCGCCTCAACTGACGGCCTTGCCGCTGCCCATGGCGGCGGTGC
>JBKDZY010000452.1:0-3965 GCA_047971765.1 Hyphomicrobiaceae bacterium
CCGGGGGCGATCTACATTTCCCAGACTCTCAACTTCAAGGCGCCGGTCCGGATCGGCGATCATCTGGTTGCCACCGTGAAGGTGCTGGAACTCATTCCGGAGAAGAAGCGCGCCCGGTTCGAATGCATCGGTTCTGTCGAAGGCAAGACAGTGGCCGACGGCGAGGCTGTCCTGATGGTGCCGCGCCGCCCGAAGGCCTGATCAATACCGGTTGATTTCATTCTCGTTCACGGCCGTACCGGTCTTCGGCGGGGCCCTGCAGGGGCGCGGTGCGCTGGCGCCGAGCCGCGGTTGCGGCCTGAGCCATCTTCCGCCTCACGCGGAAGGCGCTGAAAAGGGGGCGTTCTCGTTCACGGGCCACACAGGCCTGAAACGGGTTTCATGGACGACGAAATCGGCTATAGACCTAGTCTGGTCGATCGTGCCGTCCCGGCCGACCGACCGGTGGATGTCTTCTGGAATGTGCGTGGCCGGGCAAATGCAGACCATCAAGGGGTTCAAGAACCTTCCGTCCGGGCTTCGCGGCTCGGCGTTGGCCATTGGCAACTTCGATGGCGTTCACCGCGGCCACCAGATGCTTCTGGCGCAGGCGCGCGCGGCAGCCCAGGAGACATGCAGGGATGGCGGCAGGCCGTTGGCCGGGGCCATGGTGTTCGAACCGCATCCGCGCGAGTTCTTTCATCCCGAGCGCTCCCATTTCCGCCTGACCGAGCTCGACCAGAAACTTGCGCTGTTCGAGAAATACGGGCTCGACCTCGTGGTCGTCGCGCCTTTCGACAAGGATTTCGCCAGCCTCGATGCCGCCGCCTTCGTCCGGGACATCCTGGTCGATGCGCTCGGGGTCCGGCACATCGTGATCGGCTACGACTTCATGTTCGGCCGCAACCGGTCAGGCGCCGCCCACGACATCAAGCGTATGGGGGCCGAGTTCGGCTTCGGCGTGACCGTCGTGGCCCCGGTGGCCGAAGGTGGCGAGGTGATCTCGTCGAGCGCCATCCGCGCCGAGATCGCGCAGGGTGACGTGAAGGGCGCGGCCGAGATGCTGGGCCACTGGTGGGCCGTCAAGGGCATGGTTGTCGGTGGTTTCAAGCAGGGCACCGGCATGGGCTACCCGACCGCCAACATCACCCTGCCGCGCAGCACGCCGCTGGCCTATGGCATCTACGCCGTACTGGTCGATACACCGGAAGGCCGGCATCAAGGCGCTGCCTATCTCGGCACCCGGCCAACCTTCGACAATGGACCGCCGGTGCTGGAGGTGTTCCTGTTCGACTTCAGCGGCAATCTCTACGATCACGAAATCACGGTGTCGTTCGTCGAATTCATTCGTCCCGACCAGCGCTTCGAGGGCATGGAGGCGTTGATCAAGCAGATGGATCACGATTGCGCCAAGGCCCGCCAGATCCTGGCCGCCGCGCCCTCCTACGATCTCTGAGGACCTGGACCGTTCCGGCCTGCGGCCTGGTTCGTTTGCGCTCACGGACCGCACCAGCCTGAAGGCCGTCGAAACACCCGGTCACCGGTCTGGGCGGCGCGCCTGCGATAGCCGCTGGGTGCCGTCGGCTCCATCCTTAACCTCGACGTTCAGGACCCGGTCGACGAACCTGCCGCTGACATCATCATGGATGCGAAGGACGATCTGGTAGTCGCCGTCGGCCAGATGCAAGGGATTGACCGAAAGATCGCCATAGACCGAGCCCAGCTTGCCATCGGCTGCAGCCGCGACCGCCAGGGGCAGGCGCCAGGCCCCATCCTGCGATGCCACCGTGGTGTTGTCGGCATTGCGGATCAGGACATCGACGGTCATCGACGCCTCGACATGGCCGTGCTGGAAGCGGGTCGCTAGACCGGATGGCTCGAAATAGATGTTGAACCCGACGTCCGGATCAATCGGCCCCGGCCGCGGCACAGCCTTGCCAAAACCCGCTGCTGGCCCCTTGGTGATTTCGATCCGCCCGACGCCGATCGTGGCCGTTCCGGTGGCGGCCGGAACCTTGGCATCGTCGGTGGCGAGCCGGGTGCTTCCAAGCCGGGCATGGGTGATGGCCTCTGCCCGATGGGTGGAAAACTTCCCTGTTGCGGCGGCAATGGCGGCAACAACCAGGACGCCGGCACCGAACGCAATCGCCGCTTTGATATTCATGATGCAGGCTCCCAGGGACCAATCACCTTGACCGGAGCACCGGGCTCCGCCGCAAAATCAATATGACACGCAAAACAGAACAATGTTCAATGCACGATGCAACACAATCGGTTGAAGTCCAAATCACAACGTCTCAAAAACAACGCGGACCACACCTGTCAGTTGTCTGTCATCATGCCAGAGATGACGCCATGATGTCATTCGACGGTGGTTAGCGCCGTTAACGGGCTGGATTGTCCGCGGCACCGTTGATAGAAGCGCCGGATGCGAGGCTCAAGCGCCCGCCAAAGCCGGATTCACGGTGCCCAGGGGGCTGCCAGACGGATTGAGAGACCATGTCGAATCGCAACGACGCCAAGAGCGAGGCAACAGAGACCCGGGACTGGGGCAAGACGCTGTTTCTTCCGCAGACAGATTTCCCGATGCGCGCCGGGCTGCCGCAGAAAGAGCCCCTGCTGATCGAGCGTTGGAAGCGGATCGACCTCTATTCCAAGCTGCGCGCCGAGGCCAAGGGGCGGGCGCGGTTCACGCTGCACGACGGCCCCCCCTACGCCAACGGCAACATCCACATCGGGCACGCGCTCAACAAGATCCTGAAGGATCTCGTGACCCGTTCGCAGCAGATGCTCGGCTTCGACAGCAACTACGTGCCGGGCTGGGACTGCCACGGTCTCCCGATCGAATGGAAGATCGAGGAGGAGTACATGGCCAAGGGCAAGGCCAAACCGAACCTCAAGGACCCGGTGGCCATGAAGGCATTCCGGGCCGAATGCCGTGCCTGTGCCGAGCACTGGCTGGCGGTTCAGTCGGAGGAGTTCCAGCGGCTCGGTGTCGAGGGCGACTGGAAGAACCCCTACACGACCATGACCTTTCCCGCCGAAGCACAGATCGCGCTCGAGCTGATGAAGTTCGCCGAGACGGGGCAGCTCTATCGCGGGTCGAAACCCGTGATGTGGTCGGTGGTCGAGAAGACGGCGCTGGCGGAAGCCGAGGTCGAGTACCAGGACTACCAGTCGGATATGGTCTGGGTGAAGTTGCCGGTTAAGCAGCACGCTGAGAGCCCTGCTGCAGCGCGGGGCATCGCATTACGCCTCGACAATGTCAGTGTCGTAATCTGGACGACGACGCCTTGGACCCTGCCGGGCAATCGCGCAATCTCGTTCAACGGCAAGGTCGAATACGGCCTCTACGAAGTGACCAAGGCTCCCGACGGAAACTGGGCGGCGGTTGGTGACAAGTACATCCTAGCCGACAAGCTCGCCGCCGACGTCATGAAGACGGCGAAGGTCGAAGCGTACGAGAAGCGGGGCACGGTCAGCGGAGCGAATTTGGCGCAACTCTTGTGCGCCCACCCGCTGCGCAACGCCGGCCTCGGCGGCTACCAGTTCGATGTCCCCCTGCTCGACGGCGACCATGTGACGGACGATGCGGGCACGGGTTTCGTGCACACGGCGCCCGGTCATGGCCGCGAGGACTTCGACATCTGGACGGCCTCGACGCGCAAGCTGCAATCGATGGGTGTCGATCCGGCGATCCCCTATACTGTCGACGAAAACGGTGCCTACACCAAGGATGCGCCGGGCTTCGAGGACGAGCGCGTCATCACCGACAAGGGCGAGAAGGGCAAGGCGAACGACGCCGTCATCAAGGCGCTGGCCGCGGTCGGCATGATGGTGGCGCGGGGACGGCTCAAGCACCAGTACCCGCACTCGTGGCGCTCGAAGAAGCCGGTGATCTTCCGCAATACGCCCCAGTGGTTCATCCACATGGACAAGGAGATCCCGTTCCTCGAGCAGGTCTCGAAGGAGCATCGCGAAAAGCT
>JBKDZY010000453.1:0-6188 GCA_047971765.1 Hyphomicrobiaceae bacterium
ACCTTGCGTCGTCCGGTTCAATCCGCCCGAGTAGGAATAGGCGTCGGCGTCGTTCTGCCCGAAATGTTCGAGCTTGCGGATGTCGACATTGCCGACCAGGGCCGAGATGTCCTGGTTGTTCTCGTCGCCCGGTTCCGTCTTGGCAATGCAGATCTGCCGGAGCTTCGACGGATAGAGCTTCACCACCGAGAACTTCGAGATGTCGCCGCCGAACTCGTCGAGCCGCTTCTCCGCCCACGGGCTGATGAAACCCATGAGCGCACGGCGCGGGATCTTGTACTGGTCCTCCAGCATCTGCCCCATGGTCTCCGGATTGAAGAGGCCAAGCGGGTTCTCGAAGATCGGACTGATTTCGTCACCGGCCTTGAGGACATAGATGGGGCATTTCTCCATCAGGTCCTTGAGGCGCTCCGCCAGCGATGACTTGCCGCCACCGACGGGGCCGAGCAGGTAGAGGATCTGCTTGCGCTCTTCCAGGCCCTGCGCGGCATGCCGGAAGTAGCCGACGATCCGTTCGATCGTTTCTTTGAGGCCGTAGAAGTCGGAAAACGCCGGATAGACCTTGATGGTCCGGTTCATGAAGATGCGGCCGAGACGCGGATCGTCCGCGGTGTTCACCACTCTCGGTTCGCCGATGGCCTTCAACATCCGTTCGGCCGCGCTGGCATACATCGAAGGGTCTTTGCCACAGCCTTCGAGGTATTCCCGGATGGACATCACGACCTGCTTTTCGCGGTCGTATGCCTGCGTGAAAGCTTCAAAGATCTCGCTGCCCGTCGCCATTTTTCTCGCCCTGCCGTGGTTGGTGCCTAGATGTGTGATCTGCTCTTTCTCGTTCCCCTCCAGCCGTGACCACGCGTCATTCAGAGTGTGATCTATACAATTCACATTGGACTGAAATAGCGTCGTGGATGTGGCCAATCCTCCAAAGTGTCATAAGTTGATTGTTTGTGATCGCCACGGTCGCCCCCTGTCGCTCTCGACCGGCAATCAAAGGGTAGCTCTGGTGCTGACGGCCACCATCTGGTCTGCTCACCGTGAGCTGGGCCGTCACGAACGCCGGCTTAGTTTTGCGCCGGTGAGCCGAATTTACATCTCGGCGCGTTCATCACCTTACGCGCCCCCCTCCATGCGGGGATTACTTTGTGACGCACCCTCGATCACGTCCTTGACGCGTCTCAACGCTTGCGCATGGTCGCGCGATTCGCGAGCCATATGTTATTCAAATGTGGTTTGTTCAAGCCAATTGCAAATATATTGTAGGTAATGTGACACACAAAACGCCAGCTTGCCGCCTAACCCGGCAGCGGGAGCGGTAAAGAGGCAGGCATTGATTGCTAATCGTTCAATCGAGTAAGGACATCAATGAGTTGAGCCGATGTCCTGCACGGCGGTGCGTTGAGAAACGTGAATTCTCCACCGACTGGAGCCGGTAGCTTCGGGTTACGGCTGGAAGCTGGATTGGCACGACGTCAGATCTCCCGTGCTTGTCACCGGGGCCCCATTTCACAGCAAACGCCGCGTCCGCGGGACGATGGGTGCCGGCAACACAACTGTAGGATCGGCAGCACTTTCAATGCCCGCCTCACGACGCCCCTCCAGTCCCATGCCGCCTGAAGGCGTAGGCTTTACGGATGCCCTATCGGGGACTCCAAAAAACGGGGTTCCGTCATGCTCACTTCGGTGAACATCGTCTTTGGGGTTTGTCCGTGCGTCAGGCGGCCGGCTGTAAACGGTGGCGGATCAATCGGATAACGATGCACAAACAGCCTCCACCAATTCAGGCTTTGCCGGAATTGGTCATTGCACTGGCGCCGCATGAGATGCGCGCGCCAGTGTACGGTCTCGCTGTTGATAGTGATCTATTCGCCGCGTGTCAGCGTCGTCCAGAGGGCCTGACCGCCGTTCGCGGCAACGGTGCGCCCGATCTCCGCCTGCCAGTAGACTTCAGAGCCGAACTCGTTGCGCCAGGCCCACAGCCGCCGTGTGGCGTAGTGCAGGGGATGCTCGCGCGTGAAGCCCATCGCGCCGAACACCGCATGGGCGATGTTGGCCCCCTTGCCGGCAGCCTCGCCTGCACGTGATTTGGCGATCGCCACGCGAAGCCTGTCCGGTTCGCGCTCACTGGCGGCAATCGCGAGATCGGCAGCGGCACCGGCCGCCGCGGTCTCTTCCGCCATCTGCGCCATCAGGTGTTGCACGGCCTGATGCTTGGCGATGGGACGCCCGAACTGGATGCGGTCGCTCACCCAGATCAACGCATGATCGGTGGCGGCGGACATGGCCCCCGCAAGCTGCGTCGCGCGCGCCAGGGCGCCTTCGGTCTCCAGCACCTTCTGCGCGTCGGCCACGCTCGCCTTGGCGACCGGTTTCGCGCGTCCGAGGTCTACGACATCGCGCGCCTCTCCGGCCATGTTCTGGTCGCGTGCGGCAACCGCCTGGGAGATGTCGAGAAGGTGCACCGCCTTGCCGGTTGCAACGAGCGCATGGGGCGCCATCGACGCATAGGGGACGGCCTTGGCAACCGCTCCAGAGGCAAACGCATCATCTGCGATACCGTCTCCCGCGCCTGGGGGCGCTATCGTGATCGCGCCTTCGGGTGCCGCGAGCCCCAGCCGCGCCAGGATGCGGCGCGCCATGATGGTCTCGGCCAGCGGCACGGGCATGGCGTGATAACCGGCCCGGCGGATCAGTTCCATGCAGTCGGCAAACGCGATTTCGTCCTCGCCTCCCGCACCGATCGCCGTGAAGCCGGCCTCGTCAAGCGCCGACCAGAGCCCCGCCGTCGCCGTATCCGACTTGGAGTCGGAAGTCTCTGCGGTGCCACTGCCAAGCCGGTCCGCCGTCTCGCGGACCTGGGTTGTCATGGTGCCGTCGACAATCCTGTCGAGGGTCCTCAGCATTTCGTCGCGCATGTCGCTCATTCAGTCATCTCCTCGGCGCCCTGGCCGCCATCCGGCGTACCGGCGCACGCTTGTATCCATTCATCCTGCGCCATCCGGTCGGTGTCCGGCGGCGTGAAGTCCTTGAGGGTTCCGGTCGCCGAGGCGCCGTCAGCCTCACCGCATGCCTAGTCCACGCGCGATCATGCCGCGCAGGATCTCGCGCGTGCCGCCGCGGATCGAGTACGAGACACACTGCATCTGGCTGAGCTGCTGCAGCTCGGCGTAGCCGGAATTGCCCGATGACATGCGCGGCTCGACCGGCGCCACCTTGCGGGCGATCTCCGGGATCTCCTGCTCGAGCGTTGTCCCGAGGTCCTTGACCAGCGCGGCTTCCGTGACTGGCGACTTGCCGTCGTTCAGCATACCCGCGATGCACGATGACATGTGGCGCAGGGTTGCCAGATTGGCGACCGCCCTGCCGATTTCCGCGGCTGCGAGCGGTTCCGGCACGCTGCCGAGTTCGTCGATGGCCTCGACCAGAAGAGGATAGCTCGACATGAACCGGTCCGGGCCCGAACGCTCGAAGGCGAGCTCGGAGACCACCATGTCCCAGCCCCGCCCCTCGCCGCCGACGCTCATGTCATCGGCAACGAACACGTCGTCGAAGATGACCTCGTTGAAGTCGTGACCGCCATAGAGATTGTAGATCGGCCGGACGGTGACACCCGGCGACTTCAGGTCGACGATGAACTGCGTGAGCCCGAAATGGCGTTGGTCGGCATTGCCCGAGGTACGCACAAGTGCGATCAGATAATGGCAGTTGTGCGCGTAGCTGGTCCAGACCTTGCGGCCGGTGATCTTCCAGCCGCCCTCGGCCTTCACCGCCTTGGTCTTGACGCTGGCGAGGTCGGAGCCCGTGTCCGGTTCGCTCATGCCGATCGCGAAATAGCAGCGCCCGGCGGCGATTTCCGGCAGGATCATGGCCTTGGCGCGGTCGCTGCCGTGGCGCAGGATCTGCGGCCCGGACTGGCGCTCGGCGATCCAGTGGGCGAGGCAGGGCGCACCGGCGGCCAGCAGCTCCTCGATCACCACATAGCGTTCGAGCGATGAGCGGTTGGCGCCGCCATACTCCTTCGGCCACGTCATGCCGAGCCAGCCCCGCGCGCCGAGACGTTCGGAGAAACCGGGGTTGGCTTCCACCATCGAGCCGACGGCAGGCCTGAACGTCCCTTTGGCGCGCTCATCGGCAAGGAAGGCGCGAACCTCCGCGCGCAGCGCTTTGGCTTCCGGCGGCATGGAGACGGGCTCGAAATTGAATTGGGGCATGTCGTTCCCTACGTTTTCTGGTCAATGAAGTCTCGTTTGAAGTATCCCGTTGTCCGTGGCTCCCACAAGGGTCAAATTGAACGGACTTGGCAGCGTGGTTGCCGCGACACTGGTTTCAGGAAGGATTGCAGCATGATGCGGGCGGTTTGGTACGAGAGAACGGGAGCGGCGCAAGATGTGCTGATCGTCGGCCAGCAGCCGGTGCCCGAACCCGCGCCCAACGAGGTCCGCGTGCGCCTCTTGGCGTCGGGCGTGAACCCGGCCGATTGCAATCGCCGGGGCGGTGCCGGCTACCAGATGGAGGCGCCCTTTGTCATCGCGCACAGCGATGGCGCAGGCGTCATCGACAAGTTGGGCCCGGGCGTCTCGCATTTTGTCGAGGGCGAGCGCGTCTGGCTCTACAACGGCCAGCGCAATGGCCGCAATCTCGGCACCGGGGCGGAGTTCATCGCGCTCGACCAGGATCTCGTGACCCGGCTTCCCGACACTCTGCCATTCGAGGCCGGGGCCTGCCTCGGGATCCCCTGCATGACCGCCCACCGCTGCGTGTTCGGCTCCGGAGAGGTCGATGGACGCTGGGTCGTGGTGACCGGCGCGGCCGGCGCTGTCGGCAACTACGCCGTCCAGCTCGCGAAATGGGGCGGCGCGCGCGTCATTGCCACGGTCGGCAGGGAGTGGCAGCACAAGGATGCCATGACCGCGGGCGCCGATGTTGTTTTCGACCGAACCGACGATAATCTCGCCGCCCGCATCCTGGCCGAGACTGATGAAGCCGGCGCCGACCTGATTGTCGATGTCGATTTCGGCGGAAACCTGCCCTGGACCAAGGATGCTGTCGCGTTGAACGGTACCATCGCGGCCTATGCCTCCCGTGGCAATCCGGCCCCCGAGGTCCCGTTTCCCGCGCTGATGCGCAAGAACGTGACCGTTCGCGGTGTCCTGCTGCCAACCTCCCCACATCATGGTCGCAAGCAGGCCCAGTCCGATATCTTGCAATGGCTGGAGGAGGCCCCGCGCTTTCACCGCGTGGTGGGCCCGTTTCCACTCGACGAGACGGTCGACGCACACCGGTCGGTCGAGGCAGGCGGCAAGCGGGGCACGGTCATCGTCACGCCGAATGCCTAGAGACTGATCGGCTGAGATGGAAGCAATCCTGCTTCCATCGAAGGCGTGAATCAGTATCTCAAACCAAGAGTTGGAGCAGGCCACCAGCGTGGATGTGATTCCAGTCGAGCCAAACCTGCTCTAGGGATGCTCCGTACGTTGGCACCAGCAGGCAGGGCCCGTGAACGAAATCACGCCTTCTTGGCCTTCAGCGGATTGCTCATGAAGAACAGGATCGGGATGCAGGCCGCAATGATGATGGCCAGAAGCTGGAAGTCGCCGATATAGGCGAGCAGCTTGCCTTGCCGGGCCACCATCCGTTCAAGTGCCGCCAGCCCCTCCATCGTGTGCATGCTCAGCGAGGGCGGGATGTGCAGGTGCTTGAGGGTCTCGTTCTCGGGGTGGAAGATCTCCGACAGGTGGAAATGGTTGGTCTGACTGAGAACCGCGAAATAGGTTGAAAACAGCGCCACGCCGAAGCCGCGGCCGATGTTGTTGAGCAGCGAATAGAAGGACGTCCCCGCATCGCGCAGGTTGGGAGGCAGCGTCGTGAAGGCGACGGAGTTCAGTGGCACGGTGAACGCCCCGAACGCCAGCCCCTGGATGAAATTGTTTATGGTGATCACCGTGTGGTCGATGTCGGTCGTGAACCGGGAGAGCTGCCACATCGTGCCGGCAATCACGAACATGGCGATGGCAATGATTTTCCTCGGGTCCACGTACTTGACGAGATAGCCCACGAGAAAGGACGCCAGCATGGTGCCAGCGCCTCGTGGCGCCATGATCCAGCCGGAATCGAGCACCGAATACCCGCCCATGTCCTGCACGAATGGCGGCAGCAGAACCAGGCTGCCAAACAGCAGGACACCGAAC
>JBKDZY010000454.1:0-11218 GCA_047971765.1 Hyphomicrobiaceae bacterium
GCAACTCGGAGACCATGGCGGGGATGGCGGTGGCGTTCGAGCCGATCTCGACAGGTTTGCGGTTTTCGTACCAGTGGGCCACGAGCAGCAGGAGTGCGTGGCGGATTGGGGCCGGAACGTCGTCGGCAGCACCGCCGTAGCCTGCGGTGAAGGCGATCTCGATGCCGTTGACGGGACGCTGCGGTTGGGGCGTGGAAACGGCGGGCAGCAGGGCCAGTCGTGGCGGGTGGCCAGCGCCATCCAGGTAGAAGTCGGTGACCGGGAGCGTTTCGAATTGGGTGAGGTCGGACCAGACACGGACCGCATCGAGCGCGGTGACCGGACCGAGCGGCAGCGTGATCCGACCGGGCTTCGGCCAGCGGTCGAGGAAAAGCGACCAGCCCTGCGTGACGAGTGCAAGGCCGAGCGCCGCCTCGATATGGAGGCGCGAGGTGATGACAAGGCTCTGGATCAGTGGGTCTTCGTCGGCCTGGTCGATACGCAGGTGGGCTTTCGCTTCGGCCAGGCTGACCGGCTCGAGTGATGGCCCGTTCGTCATGACGAGGGACATGGGACCTCCGGACGTATGGGGTTTGCGCGGAATGGGACTGGGCGGGAACCCGGCTGGCGGATTTCGAGCCGGTGGCTGCCGATGGAAGGGCGATGGCAGGCGCGGCGGCAATTGGAGAAGGAAGCGGATCCGACAGCCGGGTCTCGGCCGGTATGACTAGGCAGCGAACCTCAACAGCTTGATGGCGTCGAAATCCTGCATGCCGCCGCCGACGCGCTTGGTGGTGTAGAACAGCACGTAGGGTTTGGACGAATAGGGGTCGCGCAGGACGCGGATGCCGACGCGGTCAACGACAAGGTAGCCGCGGCGGAAATCACCGAATGCGATTGCGGTGGCGTCGGCGGCGATGTCGGGCATGTCCTCCGCTTCGGCGATGGGGTGGCCCAGCAGCGTCGGCATCTCGCCGGGTGCGCCAGCGGGCTGCCAGATGTAGTTGCCGTCGGCATCCTTGAACTTGCGGATGGTGGCCTCGGTGGCGCGGTTCATGACGAAGTGGGCGTTGGCGCGGTAGCCGGCCTTGACGGCATAGGTGAGGTCGATGAGCGTATCGGTTGGTGCCGTTGCAGGAAAGGCACCCGCCGCGCCGGTCGAGACGGTTCCGATGCTGCCCCAGCTCCAGCCCGTATTGTCAACCTGGGGATAGGCGAGAAAACCCTTTGGCTTGTTGACCCCATCGCCGGCGACGAAGGCGGTGCCTTCCTGTTCCGCGAAGGCGGTGCGGACTTCCTCGGCAATCCATTCGTCGATGTTGACGGCGGTGTCATCCAGGAGCGTGGGTGTTGCCGCCGGCATGGCGTAGAGTTCCATGGTCGGGAAGGTCAGCTCGGCAAGCGTCGGCGCGGAGGTTTCGGGACGGGCTGCCGTCTCGCCGACCCATCCCGTGCCCGGGCCCGTGACGGAAAACGGTTTCCTGAAGATGTTTCCAGAAACCTGCCTGACGCCAGCGATGGCGCGGATGGGCGAGATATCCTTCAGCGCCATGTTGACGGTGCGCTCGGTCTCCTCGGGAACAAGATAGCCTCCGTCGGCGCCAACACTGGTGGACAGGGCCTTCTGCTCCAGGCTGGAAATCGCCTGGGTGTGACCCTTGCGGATGTAGCTGTCGAAGGCTTCCGAATGGGCGGGGTTGGACGACGGTTTGGTCCGGTGCGCGGTGTCGAGGGCGGGACGACGGGTCTTGAGGACGAGATCGTCAAGAGTGCGGTTGATGCGCGAGAGTTTATCGGACGTGATCGCGTCGCCGACGCCCTTCTGCCTGATCTCGGCAAGATCGCGGTCGTTGGTTTCCTTGTAGGCCTCGAAAGCGCGCGCCAGGTCCTCGATGGCCGTGGCGATATCGCTGGTGCCTTTGGTTTCGTAGGTGTCTTCCATGGTCAGTGTTGTCCTTGATGGTGGGGGGTGGAGCGAAGCCGCCCGGCGGCAACGGCGAGGCGCTGGGCGAGGCGGGCCTGTTCGGAGGGGGCAAGGCCAGCGTCCTGCGTGACGCAAAGCCCCTTGTGCCCGGTGCGCAACAGCGCGCGGGCGGCGGATCGCGTGAGCCCAGCATCCCGCGTGAGCCAGCGTTCCAGTTCGCGTTCGCTGGGGGGCGTGCCTGCGAACGGTTGTTGCTTGACGCTGCGGATGCGGGCGTCCGGCAGCATGGGGAAGGTGACGATGGAAATTTCCCAGAGGTCGACCTTCTCGATGTAGCGGCGGCGGGTGGTGCGGTCGCGGTGCGCCCTGACGGCCCTGAAGCCGATGGAGAGACCGTCGATGGCGCCAGAGCGCATGAGGGAAAGGACCTCGCGGGCGCGTGCCACATCGCTTGCAAGGCGGCCGCGGGCCAGCAAACCCTGGTGGTCCTCCGTGAGTTGCGTCCAGACGCCGATCGGTTCGTCGGGGCGGTGCTGGAACAACATGCGAATGCCGCCTGCGCCCCTGGCCGCGAGGGTTTCCCGGAAGGCGCCGGGCCGGATGATGTCGCGGCCGAGGTCTTCGCGGTCGAAGAGCGAGGCGTAGCCCTCGAACGTGCCGTTGTCCGAAATGGATTTGAGATCGAGCGCGGTGAAATGCGCTTCAGGTGGTGTCTGCATGAATGAACTCCGGACATGGGGGTTGGCTCGCCTGGCAACGGGGCACATGCGACAGAGGGATCTGGCCAGGTGAAACGGGTGGCATGCGTCGGCGCTGATGCGTCGGTCTAGGCCGGCGGCTGGCCCTGCGTATCCGGCGAGAAGCCGGCGAGGGCGCGTTTCTCGTCACGAGTCAGGAATGAGGTCTTCTCGAGCGACGCCCAAAGCGATTCCCGCTCGCCGGAGAGCGCCGGCAGATTGTCGATGCTTGGGGCGAGGCGGAGCCTGGCGTGTGCGGTCCGCAGCTCACTGGCGGGGGATTGAAGGTCCGGAAGGCGGGGCGGATCATAGGCCGCCGCAAGCCACATGGAGAGTTCGGCTGCAACGCGCTCGACCAGCGGCAGAACGGTGGTTCGCCAGAAACTGCGCTGGGCCTCGGCCAGGTTGGCGTAGGTGTTGTCGCCCGGAATGCCGAGCAGCATCGGGGGCACGCCGAGCGCGAGTGCGATTTCGCGCGCGGCAACGGAGCGGGCCTCGATGAAGTCCATGTCCTTCGGGGTCATCGACATGGCCTTCCAGTCGAGGCCGCCTTCTAGCAGCAGGGGACGGCCGGCGTTGGGGGAACCCTGGAAGCCTGCTTCGAGTTCGGCCTTGAGCCGGTCGATCTGGTCGGTGGTCAGGTTGCCATCGCGTGCGGTGTAGACGATGGCGCCCGACGGCCGCGCGGAATTGTCCAGGAGCGCCTTGTTCCATCGGGCGGCGGTGTTGTGCAGGTCGATGGCCGATGCGGCGGCTTCGAGCGGGGACAGACCGTAATGATCGTTGGTGGGGTGAAAGAGCTTGATGTGGAGGACGCGGCGGACGCCTTCCACGACGTCGCCGCCGATGCGGACATTCCGACCGGCAACCGAATAATCGAAGGCATTGGGCCAACCGTCGGCGCCGAGCACGATCTGCACACGGTCCGGGCGCAACAGGTGAAGCTCGCGCAGAGCATCATCGACAGCGACCGCCTCGATATAGACGTTGCCGGCGACAAGAAGGAAACCCGCAAGGCGCTGCATGAAATCCGGCCAGGTCTCGTGTGCGTTCGGATGCCTGAGGAGATCGAGGACGGGGTGGTTCTCGATTTCCTGGTCGCCATCGTAGAGCAGCAGCGGGATATGGGCGGCGCATTCACCGATCATCCGGATGCAGCGGTAGACGATGGCGTTCTCGCGGAAGCCCTCGTTGGCGAAGGCTGCATAGTCGCGCGGCGACCAGACCGGGCGTTTGAGATGTTCGAAGGCAATCAGGGGGCCCGTTGCGGACGCCTTGGTGACAGGCGGTGAGGGCGGATGGCCCAGCGTGGCGGGGCCGGCGTGGCGGCGGCCGGGAAACATGCGTGACACGGACGCGGCAAGGCGCGTCCCGAACGAGGTGTTGGGCGTGGGCATTGGGCAAGGTCCTGGGTTGGCGCGTGCGACGGTGGCGTCCGGCCGGAGTGGTCGAAACGCGCTAGAGACGGCGGATGAACGGGTCCCGGGTGGTGGTGATCATCAATTCCGTCAGCGCCCACACGAGGGCATCGACGCGGTCGGGTGAGCGCCCTTCGGACAAGCCCTCGGGGCCGAAGTCGCACATCTGGTTTTCCAGTGCCGGGAACTCGCCGACATGGACGACCCGGTTTTCGGCATAGAGGGCTGCGATCGGTTCGGCGCGGGCGAACTTGCCGCGCGAGGCGTGGACCTTCTTGACGGGTGCGCTGCCGTCGACCTGGCGAATGACATTGACGACGAGGTCGCCGCCCTGGTTGGCCTCGGCCACGATGCGGTCGGCATGGAAGTCGCGAAAGGCGGCGATGACCGCGCGTGCCCAGGTGGCGGGGTCGCGTCCCTGCAGGGAGCGGTCGGCGAGGACATAGGCGCGGTTGTCGGGGCCAAGTCCGGCGACGACAATGCCACAGGTGTCTGCATTGTCGGTCGCGGTCACCGGGGGATCGACGGCGACCACGATGCGTTTCAACTCCGGCGGACGCGCGAGGCGGGACTCGACCAGCCACTTGCGTTGCCACAGGCTGTCGGGCCGCTCGGTGATCACCTCGCCATCGAGTTCCTGGCGGCCAAGTGCCGTGCCGGCATAGATGCGCGTGACCTCCGCGATGAATGCGGGTGCGAGGTTGGAGGCGTTGTCTACCGTTCGTGCACGTGTGATGGCGGTGCCCTCGTCGGCGATGATGGACTTCATCAATCTGGTCGAGCGCGGTGTCGTGGTGACGACCTGGCGTGGCAGGGTGCCGAGGCGCAATCCGAACTGCAGCATGTCCCAGGCCCTGTGGCCTCGTTTCCAGCGTCCGATCTCATCGCACCATGCGGCGTCGAACTGCGGACCGCGCAGGCCCTCCGGATCTTCTGCCGAGTAGAACTGTGCGATGGCGCCGTTGGGCCAGACGAGCTGGCCACGCGAGATCTCGAGATGCGGGCGCTCGCCAGCGGGATGGACAGCCATGAGACCGGAGACGCCTTCAATCATCACCGCGCGAACGTGCGCCTGGGTCGGGCCGACGAGGGCGATGCGGCGCGCCGGCGGTTCACCCCTCCACAAGCCAAGTGCAATGGCGCGGACCCATTCGGCGCCGGCCCGTGTCTTGCCGGAGCCCCGGCCACCCAGCAGCAGCCAGGTTCGCCATGGGTTTGAACTGGCGGTGGAAAGCGGCGGGAGCTGATCGTCGCGGGCCCACAGTTGCCAGTCGTGGGCCATGAGGCGGACGGTGGCGTCATCGGTGAGGACCGCTGAAAGTGCGGCTTCACGGGCTTCGGGTGGAAGTTTCGACAATGCGAGAAAGGCGTTCCGCAAGGTCACGGCGGCAGCGCTCCGCCTCGTCTGCAAGATCGGCTGGATTGGGGTTTCCGGCACGGGTGCGGCTTGAGGGGGAGAAGCCAGTTTCCATCTCCGTCAGTTTGTCGAGATTGTCGATGAGGACGCCGATGGCGCGGGTTTCGCGCTCGTGATCGGTGGCAGGCGTGTCGTCTTCGCCGGCGAATGTGCGGGACATGCGGCGCTCCAGTTGGGTGAGCTTGAGTTCGATGACAGCAACCAGACGGGCGAGCAGTGCAGGGCGTCCGGTGGCGCGGTCGGCGGGAGTTGGCTGAAATGAAGCCGGCTCAGATGGTTCGGCTGACGTCAGTCCGGGTTCCCGCTGCGGCCGGGGAGAGGCAGGGGGGGACGGAATGGTGCTGCCGGATGTGCGCGGAGGCGGGAACGGCCGCGGTGATTTACGGCGCCACTTCTCGCGCCGGCGGCGGCTGTCCAGTTGGTTGCGGGTGATGCCGGCGTCAGAACAGATCCGGGCGACGGGTGTCTGGGTGTCCTCGTAGGCATGGCGAATGTGCGCCCAGTCGGGCGCGGTCGGAAGGGGCATGGAAGCTCCGGCTGATGGATGTCTCGGTCGGGCTTCATCGGAAGGGCGCGCGTGTTGCTGCGGTGCGGACGGTATCGTCCACATCCCGGCGGGCGCCACTTCAGCGAGGAGAGCGTTGTAGGCGACGGGGTGAAGTGCAGCGTCTGAGACGGCCTCGAACCCAACTGTCGCAATCTATCTGAAACCTAGCAGATGACCGTCACGCTGTCAAATTCAAAACTTCATAAGTAACTGAAATAATTATTAATTAATCAAATCATGTTTGGCCAACCCGATAGTCTAGCATGGCGGCGGCACGGGGGGATAAGTCGCCGGCCTGCTGCCGTGCGGGTCACGTTCGGGCGTTTGTGGTCTTGACGGCGTCGTAGCCAGCGAGGGCGTCGGCGCGCGCCTGGGCATGATCGACAATAGGCAGGGGATAGGTGCTGCCCAACGCGATGCCGGCTGCGCGCAGGGCGGCGGCTGGTGCAGCGAACGGTGCATGGATATGTTCGGCGGGAAGGCGGGCGAGTTCGGGACACCACCGGCGCACATAGGCGCCGTCCGGATCGAAGTTCCTGCCCTGGGTGACCGGATTGAAGATGCGGAAGTAGGGAGCCGCATCGGCTCCGCTGCCCGTCACCCACTGCCAGCTTGCGGCATTGTTGGCGAGATCGGCATCGACGAGTGTATCCCAGAACCAGGCCTCGCCTTCCCGCCAATGGATGCGCAGATGCTTGACCAGGAAACTGGCTGCAATCATGCGGACGCGGTTGTGCATGTATCCGGTTGCCCACAATTCGCGCATTCCCGCATCCACCATCGGATAGCCGGTCAATCCCCGTTGCCAGGCCGAGAGATGTGCGGGGTTCGTTGCCCATGGGTAGGCATCGAATGCGCTTTTCCAGTTCTCTACCGGTAGCGAGGGAAAATGGAAAAGCAGATGATGGGCGAACTCGCGCCAACCGATCTCGGAAAGGAACTTCTCGATGTCCTTGCGCGTGCCGGGGTGGCGTTCGACATGAAGGAGGGCTGCCGCATGGATCTGGCTGGGTGAGATTTCACCGAAATGGATGTGGGGCGCGAGCCGCGATACGTTGTCGAGGTCGGGACGGTTCCTGAGATCGGCGTAACCGTCGAGACCGTCCGCCAGGAATGTCTCGAGGCGGCTCTGTGCGCCAGCTTCTCCCGGTTGCCATGTGGTCTCGAAGGCGCTGGCCCAGTTCGGGGTCTTGGGGAGCAGATGCCAGCCGGAAAGGCGATCGCCGGGCGTGCATGGGGTGAGGGACAAGGCGGAAGGTTGCGGTTGACGGGATCGCGGCGCCCTCTTCTGGCAGGCGCGCCAGAACGCCGAATAGACCTTGAACGGGCCGCCGCTGCCGGTGGCGATTTCCCAGGGTTCCCACAGCAGCGAGCTGTTGAAGCTGCGCGCCTCGATCCCGAGACCGGTGAGCGTGCTCTTGATGTGCGTGTCTCGTGGGATGGCGTGGGGTTCGTAGCATCGGTTCCAGGTCACGCTGTCGGCGCGGATCTGTCTTGCGAAGTCCGGGACGAGCTGCCGGGGATCGCCACGCAACAGGACAAGGCCGCCCAGTGAGCTGGAAAGCGCGGCGAGGCTGTGATGCAGCCACCAGCGCGATGCGCTGCCAAGCGGACGGCCATGGGGAGGCGGGGTCTCGTCAAGGACGTAGAGCGGGATGATCGCGCCGGATGTCGCGGCATGGGTGAGTGCCGGGTTGTCGGCAAGGCGCAGATCCTGGCGGAACCATACGATGTGAAGCATGAGGCATGGGTGTGCAAGATGGGGTGTGCAAGATGGGGCGCGCAAGCTGTCGGAAGACGCGATCGTGGATTGGATGGCGGGGCCGGACGTGACCCGCGCCATCCGTGATCATGCAGCCTTTCGGGTCAGCTTCCGTATTTCACGGAGCAGCCGTAAGGGCGGGCCGATCGGATTTGTGGTTCCTGCCCGGCGAGCAGGGCATCAATCGCCTGCCGGACGAAGGGCCTGGCGGTCTTGACCGTCGCGGGACTGCTTGACGGCTTGTCGTCAATGCCGCCCATGTAGGCCACCGTTCCCTTGGCCGAGATGACAAACATGTGCGGGGTTGTTGTTGCGCCGTAGAGATGGCCGAGCTTGCCGCCGGGATCGAGAAGGACGGCGGTGGGTGACGCATTGCGGCTTGCTGTCAGCGCGTCAGCCTGGGTGCCCGTGACGTGGCCTTGCTGGCCGGATGCGGATGAAATCACCGACAACCACACGATGCCCTTGGCACGGGCATCCTGCTGCAATTTCTGCATGGTGCCGGTGCTGTAGTGTTTTCCGACGTAGGGACATTCGTGGTTCGTCCATTCGAGAACGACGATCTTGCCGAGATACTGGGACAACTTGTGCAGCGTTCCGGATGTATCTGTTGCGGTGAAGGCCGGGGCGGCCTTTCCGGGTTGAACCGGGTCGGCAGCTCGAGTGGGAACGGCAGTGGATGCCACGACAGCACAAGCGGCCAGAAAAGCCGTTGCGAGGGATGATGAGCTGCGCGTGCGCGTCTTCGTGGGTGTTGGCGTCATGAGTGTGCCTCCGCAGTGACGTGTCCCGATGCCGTATCCTGAGAGTGGGGATGACAGTCGCGCAGGACAAGGTGTGGGACATTCAAGACACGGCCATGGCGCCGATCCATTCACAGACACGTGATGGCGCGATGAGGGGGCTCCATCATGCGCGTCCGCCCGGATCGAACAGATGTGCCGGGTTATTGCTCACGGGTGGTGGCGTGCTGCGTCACGAATAGTGGGCGCCACCGTTGACCTGGATCGTTTGTCCCGTGGTGTAGGCGGCATCAGGCATACAGAGCATGCGGACAACGTGTGCGATCTCCTCGGGTGCGCCACGGCGGCCGACCGGCACACCGGATTCGACGGCTGCCGGACGGGCACCCGCTGCTGCACCGCGAACGGTTTCGATGGACCCTGGTGCGACGACGTTGACGGTGATGCCGTGCGGTCCGAGTTCGCTCGCGAGGGAGCGGCTCATGCCGATCATGCCGGCCTTGGCCGCGGATACATGGGCGCGGCCGGCAAGTCCCTTGAACATCGAGATGCCGCCGAGATTGACGATACGGCCCCATCCGGCGGCGATCATGTGGGGGGTGACATCGCGGGTCATGAGGAACGAGGCATCGAGACTGGCGCCCAGAACCTCGCGCCACTCGGCAAGGCTGAGTTCGGTCACCGGCGTGTTGCGGCGGACGGCGGCGTTGTTGACGAGAATGGTGGGCGCGCCGAGATGGTCGAGCGTGGCCTGCACGAGCGTTGCGGCGCCGGCCTCCGTCGAAAGATCGGCAAGCTGGCCGTGGGCCTTGGCACCTGCCGCGCGCAGATCGGCAACCGTGGCCTCGACACCTTCGCGATCGGAACGGGCGTGGACCATGATGCTGGCGCCTTCACCAGCGAGGGCGAAGGCAGTGGCGCGCCCGATGTTGCGTGCGGAGCCGGTGATGATGGCAACGCGGTTGCTGAGTGACGTCATGGGCTGCTCCTCGGATGATCAGCGCGAACCGCCGGCGATGACGGCGACGAAGACCTTGACGATGGGTTTCTTGCCCCAGACGCTGTCGATGGCGGCGCGGACGGAACGGCGGACGGCCTCGCGGACGGTTCCGGCATCCTTGCGGCGCGCGGGCGGGATGCCTTTCAGGCAGCCTTCGATGGCGTCGAAGACAATGTCTTCCATCTCGTTGCCGTCGGCGTCCTCATAGGGGATGCCGTCGAGTGCAAGTTCGGGATCAGCCAGAATCTCACCCTTGCGGCTGATGACCAGAGATACGGCGGCGAGGCCGACATAGGCGAGTTTGCGTCGTTCGCGGACCGAGCTGTCATCGGCCGGGATGATGAGGCGCCCGTCGCGGAAAAGACGCCCGGCCGGGGCATCGCCGACGATGGCCGCTTCGCCCGAGGCGGTGGTGACGATCTCGCCGTTGACCGGTGTCAGGACCTCCGCCACACCCTGGTCGCGCGCCAGGCGGGCGTGTTCCTTGAGGTGTCGGATCTCGCCATGCATCGGAATGGCGATGGTGGGCTTGAGCCAGGCATACATCTGGCGCAATTCCTCGCGGCGCGGATGGCCGGTGACGTGCACCAGCGCCTCGTTGTCGGTGATGATGTCGATGCCCGCGCGGGCCAGTGCGTTCTGGATCCGGCCGATGGACTTTTCGTTGCCGGGAATATTGCGCGACGAGAAGATCACCAGATCGCCTTTCGCCAGCGAAATTTCCGGGTGCTCGTTGTTGGCGATGCGCGCGAGGGCCGCCCGGTTCTCGCCCTGGCTGCCGGTGACGAGGGCCAGCACCTTGTCGGCCGAGATATAGGAGAACTGCTGCTGGTCGTGGTAGCGGAAACCCTCGGGTAGATAGCCGGTGTCGATGGCGACCTGGATGGCCCGGTGGAGGGCGCGGCCGGCGACGACGATTTCGCGTCCGGTCGCACGGGCAGCGTTGGCCACGGCGCGGATGCGTGCCACGTTCGAGGCGAAGGAGGTTACGATGACGCGCCGGCTGGCACTCTCGACGAGGTGGGTGAGGGAGCGGGCGACCTCGGTTTCGGATGGCGAACTGCCGTCGCGGAAGACGTTGGTCGAATCACACACGAGCGCCAGCACGCCGTCCCGTCCCAGGGCCTGAAGGCGACCTTCGTCAGCGGGTTGGCCGATCAGCGGGGCTTGGTCGAGTTTCCAGTCGCCGGTGTGGAACACGATCCCGCGGGGCGTGTGCAGTGCCAGGCCGGAGGGTTCCGGAATCGAATGCGTCATCCCGACAAATTCACAAGCGAAGGGGCCGGCCTCGAACCGACCGCTGAGCGGGATTTCATGGATGGGGATCTTGAGGCCGCTGGCGTTCTCCGCGATCTTGGCCTTCAGGAATGCGGCAGTGAACGGGGTTGCGTAAACGGGAACCTGGAGGCGCGGCCACAGCTCGATAACGGCGCCGAGATGATCCTCATGGGCATGGGTAAGCACGATGCCTTCGAGATTCCGTGCGTGCTTCTCGATGAAGGTCAGGTCCGGCATGATGACGTCGACACCGGGATCGAACTCGCCCTCCGGGAAGGTGATGCCGAGATCGACCATGAGCCAGCGTCGGGATTTCTCCGGGCCGAGCCCATAGAGATAGCAGTTCATGCCGATCTCACCGAGGCCGCCAAGGGCGAGAAACACCAGATCTCCTGACGCCTTGCGGTTTCGTG
>JBKDZY010000455.1:0-3070 GCA_047971765.1 Hyphomicrobiaceae bacterium
CCCAGGCGATATGGTCTCAGGCTGGATTACGGGCGGCAACAATCTCGTCTACGAGCGCCGCGACCGCGGCCTCCGGCGCCATCGTTCTGCGATCCCCGTTGCGCCGGGTCTTCACTTCCACTTCGCCAGCCTTCACGCCTTTGGGTCCGACAATGAGCTGATACGGAACACCAATCAGGTCCATGGTCGCGAACTTGGCGCCCGGCCGGTCGTTCGTGTCGTCCACCAGCACGTCGATGCCCGCCGCTTCCAGTTTGGTCGTCAACGCGTCGCACACCTTGTCCGTCTCGGCATCACCCGGCTTGAGGTTCACCAGGGCCACCTCGAAAGGCGCCACCGAAACCGGCCATGAAATGCCATTCTCGTCGTGGAATGCTTCGATGATGGCGGCCACGACGCGGGATGGTCCGATGCCATACGACCCCATGTGCACGGTCACTGGTTTGCCGTCTGCGCCTTGCACCTGGGCCTTCAAGGGCTCCGAATACCGAGTACCGAAGTAGAAAATGTGGCCGACCTCGATACCGCGTGCGGAAACGCGCTGATCAGCCGCAATCTGGTCGTAGGCCGATGTATCATGCATCTCGGACGTGGCGGCATAGAGGGATGTCCACTTATCCACAGTCGCCTGGATCGCCGCCGTATCGTCGAAGTCCGTATCGGCTGCCGGCACCGGGAAATCGAGGTAGTCCTTGTGGCAGAACACCTCACTCTCCCCGGTATCCGCCAGGATGATGAATTCGTGCGACAGGTCACCCCCGATGGGACCGGTGTCCGCGCGCATGGGGATGGATTTCAATCCGAGGCGGGCGAAGGTGCGCAGGTAGGCAACGAACATCTTGTTGTAGGCGTGCCGCGATGCGTCCTTGTCGAGATCGAACGAGTAGGCGTCCTTCATCAGGAATTCACGGCTGCGCATCACGCCGAAGCGAGGCCGCACCTCGTCCCGGAACTTCCACTGGATATGATAGAGGTTGAGCGGCAGGTCGCGGTAACTGCGCACATAGGTCCGAAAGATGCTGGTGATCATCTCCTCGTTGGTCGGACCGAATAGCATCTCCCGGTCGTGACGATCCTTGAGCCGCAGCATTTCCTTGCCATAGGCCTCGTAACGACCGGACTCGCGCCACAGGTCCGCCGATTGCATGGTTGGCATCAGCAACTCGATCGCGCCAGACCTGTTCTGCTCCTCGCGGATGATGGCGTTAACCTTGTTGAGGACCCGCAAGCCCAGCGGCAGCCAGGCATAGATGCCGACGCTCTCCTGGCGAATGAGGCCCGCCCGCAGCATGAGCTGGTGGGAGACGATTTCCGCCTCTTTCGGCGTCTCCTTGAGGACGGGCAGGAAATAGCGGCTCAAACGCATGATATCGGCGCTCCAGGCTCGAGAGGAGGTGCAGCCATCGGGCTGCAGGCCCGCAGCGCCGGTCGGCGCGCGTGGCACTTGGCGGCTATTAGCCATTTCCCGCCCGCGTGGCAATGCCGCCTGCCACATACATCGCGCCAGCGGGCCCCGTTTGTCCCCATCATTGGGAACAGAAGATTTGAGCCTTGAAAAAGAGCTGACACAATTGTGGTTATCCTCTAACGTGCGCCTCGTGGAATAAATAAAAGGGGCGCGCCAGACCAATTCGTTGGTTGCCGCAGTGCCTGAGTCTAGGGAGAAAGCCGGTATCGGTCACACCGCTCGGGTGGCGGCAGGCATCGGCCGAATGCAGGGCGTAGCCCGTTGAGGCGCTACGCGACATCCTGCGATAACGGGCAAAAGCCCGCTGTTGCTTCGGGCCTGCGGCAGTGTCGCGGGCCCCTTTTTTGTGTCCGGCACCCGTCGTCTACACACAGCTTTCCCGCCCGCCCGTCAGCGCACGGGATTGGTCGGCGCACCGAACAGCGCATAGGGATCGACAATGTGTTCGTGCACGAGGCCCCACAGCACCGCGAAGATGACGAGCGTGACCAGCGTCGTGATGAGCAGCACCCGGCCAAGCCGGAAATCCGCTGGCGCACCGGCCGGCGTGCCCGGCACCACCGTCCCGGCGTCCTGTTGTGTCTTCACGCCGAACGGCAACACGACGAACAAGGTGATCCACCACAGGATGAAGTAGATCGCGATCATGAATGCGTAGTTCATTGGTCAAATCTCGCTGGATTTCTCCATTCAAGCCTGCTCGAGCTCGACGAGCGTGCCGCTGAAATCCTTGGGATGCAGGAAAAGAACGGGCTTCCCATGCGCGCCGATCTTCGGCTCGCCATCGCCCAGCACGCGGGCGCCACCAGCCTTCAGCTTGTCGCGCGCCGCTAGAATGTCATCCACCTCGTAGCAGACATGATGGATGCCACCATCGGCGTTCTTCTCGAGGAATTTCGCGATGGGCGAATTGGCGCCCAGCGGCTCCAGCAACTCGATCTTGGTGTTCGGGAGCTCGACGAAGACGACGGTCACGCCATGTTCCGGCAGGCTGTCGGGGGCGGAGACCTTGGCACCGAGCGTATCGCGATAGACCGCCGTTGAAGCGGCAAGGTCCTTGACGGCAATGGCGACGTGGTTGAGGCGGCCAATCATGGGTTTATCCCGTTCTTCGCGATGCACTGAGCTGGTAAGATTATAGTCCCTGGAACCATGTTGTGCACTGCGTCACGACACCCTCCGCACAGGAAGCCCCGCAACCAGGCGCCGGTTCGCGGTCACGACCGGGGCTCGGAACCCCGGTTCTGGCGATATCGAGGGTGACAGGGCCGGGCGCGAGCGCGGCTACCAGGGTGAATAATACTGTACCACGCCCCAATCCGCTTCACATCGGTCTTGCTTCGCCTTGCTCCATCTAATAGAAGCCCCCAGTCATGGTTCGAGACACGAATTGCCCGGCCCGCCCGACCATCGGACCGACGTGTACGTCAGCCATGACCTGGAGAGGTGGCAGAGTGGTCGAATGCACCGCACTCGAAATGCGGCAGGCTGGGTGACCGGCCTCGGGGGTTCGAATCCCCCCCTCTCCGCCAAACACCGCCGATTGCCGCCGAAAATAGCCTATGTGCCGCCGATCACCCCACGCTTTTCTCACGTGATGAA
>JBKDZY010000456.1:0-6916 GCA_047971765.1 Hyphomicrobiaceae bacterium
GGTGAGATCACGCCGTAGCGCGAGTTTCCGCACCAGCGTGCCCAGCGTGTAGTCCTGGTGTTCAAAAGCATCCAGAAGATAGTCGCTGACGCTTTTCAGATGCGCACTGAACGGTGCCTCAAACGAGAACGGCGTGCGCAGAGGGAGAAAGTTCACGCAATGACCAACCAGTGTGTCACCGCCTTCCACGAGGCTCTGACCGGCGGTCGGCACGGCAACGACGACATCCTCGCTGTTCGCCAGCCGGCCAGCCAGCACCTGGAACACCGAGAACAGCGTGGCGAACAACGTCGCCTTCTGACCGGCGCTGGTGCTGCGGACGCGATCGGTCAAATCCTGGCCGATCCTGGTGGTGTAGGTGCCGCCGCGATAGGTCCTTCGCTCAGGGCGCGGGCGGTCCGCTGGAAGTTCGGGCAAGGCCGGTATCTCCTTGTACTGGCCGAGCCAATAGGCTTCGTTCGCGGCGTGATCCCGCCGATGGGCCGCGCACTCACGGGCAAACCTGACGAAAGATGTCGGTGAAGGCAAGGCTGAATGGCCGCCTTCGTGACGCGCGTTATAGCACTGCGCCACTTCATCAAGCAGGACGTTCATCGACCAGCCATCACACGCGATATGATGGGCTGTCAGGACAAGGACACTGGCGCCAGGGGACAGTCGGACCAGCGTGGCGCGGACCGGGGGGCCTGCCGATAGGTCGAACGGTGTTGCCGCATCGTCGGCGATCACGGCGGACAGCACACCATCGGGATCACTTTCGGCGGCGGCATCCACGTTGCGCATGGGGCATTCCAGTTTGGCCGCAACACGCATACGTTCCGCGGTCTGGCCGAAACTCGCCCGCAATGCCTCGTGCCGGTTGAACACCTCTGCCAGCGCGTGCTCCAGGCATCCGGCATCCAGGTTGCCAGAGAAACGGACACTGACGGATTCGTTGAAGGCGCATGACGCCGCGTCGCTCAGTTGCGCGGCGAGCCAGACTTCGCGCTGTGGCTCGGTCAATGGTGCGAGCTGCTCACGAGGCTCGTCCCCTCCCGATGCCGCAACCGCATCGCCCGTGTGCCGTGGTGTGCGCTCATTGCCGGACGCAAGGATGCCGGCAGCCTGCAATTCATCCAGAGACGCTTCCACTGCGTCCACGATCAGCGCCAGATCATCGTCATCGTGGGCGGTCGTCATGTAACATGGGAACCCTTCCTGGATATGGACCCCCTTCATTCGCATCAGAGGGTAGAAGAGGCTCGCAAGCGGGCCACCTGACGCAAGATCAATGTAGAAGAAGCTCGAGAACCACCCGATCTCGATTTCAATCCCTCGCTCGGCGCAGGCACGGTTGATGTCACGGACAAGCCCTGCCGTGCGCCCACTCAACCCCTCCAGCAGCCCCACGCCTTCCGCCTTGATGTGCTCCAGGACGGACTTGACGGCGGCCAGGACAAGCGGATGGCGGACGAACGTTCCTGCGAAAAATGTCGGTGCGACTTCCGGAACCGACTCGTCGCCATACTGCCAGTGACCGCCATCGAGCGCGTCCATGAATTCTGCCCTGCCCGCCAGGACGCCGATCGGCATGCCGCCTCCGACGACCTTTCCGTATGTCGCGAGATCGGCTCGAATGCCGAGATAGCCCTGCATTCCTGCCGGATGCGCACGAAAGCCCGTCACCACTTCGTCGAAAACCAGCGCCGTTTCGGATTGCCGTGTGATCTCTCGCAGCTCGCGTATGAAGGCTTCAGGCAGATAGTCCGGATGACGGCTCTGGACGACTTCGACCAGGACCGCGGCCAGATCGTCGGCATGATCGCGGATATAATCCAGGCTTTCCGGCGCGCCGTAGGGCAGCACGATCATGTTGGCGATCGATTCCGGCGGAACACCGATGGCCGCCGCGATCGCGCCGGGCTCCGCATCCGCGCGCCGCCCGTGAATAATCACCTCGTCGAACTGGCCATGGTAGGAGCCCGAAAATGCCACGACCTTGTTGCGCCCGGTCACCGTGCGCGCCAGTCGGATGGCCGCCATTACGGCCTCCGACCCTGTGTTGCAGAAAGTGACACGCTCGTTGCCGGTCATTTCAGCGAACAGTTGCGCGACCTCGCCAGCCAGCGGACTTTGGGGGCCAGTCGCGAATCCCGAAGCAAGCTGAACCGCAAGGGCGTCCTGGACGAAATCTGGCGAGTGGCCGAAGGCGATAGGCCCATAGCCATTCACGAGATCGACATAGACGTTGCCATCGACGTCCCAGACTTTCGAGCCGTCCGACCTGTCAACGACCAATGGATAAACCATTTCCTTCCATTCTGAGCGGAACCCGTTGGCGGTACGGGGATCGGCCAGGACACGGCGATACTTCTGGGTCAAGGTCTTGGATGTCGGTGTCCGGCGGGTGTAGTCCGCCACCAGCCGGTCAATGAATTGCTGCTGTTCGGGCGTGATATCGGTGTTGGCGTTACCGACCTTCCTTGCGCCCTTGTAGGCATCGAAACGCGATTTCGGTTCGCTTCCATTGGTCGTTGGCAACTTCTCTGCGGCGTGCTGCGCGGTGATTTTGCCGCCAGCCACCGCTGGTGGCTGCACAGCGACCTGGCCCGGCTTCGGCAGTCGGGGCATCTGGGCAACCGCCTGGGACGGGAGATTGGGCGCGCCAGACAAAGGTGTTGCCTGCAGGAGCGACAATTGTTGCGTGACGACATTCTGCATGACCGCCAGTTGCTCGCGAAGGATACCTTCGAGTGCGCCGCCGTCCGAACGCGCTGCGAACATTTGTGTTGCCGGGTTGGTGGCGTCTGGCCCCGGGACCGGCACCTGATGGCGCGTTGCCGATCCGTTGCGCAGAACCTCGACTGGCACGCTCGACGTAACGGGCTCGGGAGTGGAGTCAGCAGCCGCGATCGCCGTGCCGTCTGGCACGCTTTCGACCAGACGCCCTGCCAGCGCCGCAGGCGACGGGAGCTCACGAAGAAGCTGACGGAAAGCAATCTTCACCTGCCACTTCTTCTTGATCTCTGTCGCCAACTGCCCAAGGAACAGGGAATCGAACCCCATTTCGATGAACGTGACATCGGGTTGGCCAGCATCGAGTTCAATGCCAGACAGTGCCTGGAGAATACCGAAGATCTCACCCTGAATGACGTGTTGACGGTCTGACATGATGCCTGTCTCCGTTGCCACATGGGGGGGGGCGCCTGCGGGCACGAGGGGTGCGTCAGTGGCCTTGCCCTGCACAAGGATGGGCCCTGGTTCTGCCGCCAGCTGTTGCATCGCACCCGGGGCCGGCTTGCGCACAACGGTTGGCGGCTCGATCCAGTGCCGCTTTCTCTCGAACGGGTAGGTAGGCAGTTCCACGCGACGGCTCGACGGTGTCTTCACATGCTGCCAATCAACATCGACATGCTCGCACCACAGTTCGCCAATGGCCTCGAGAAAGTGGACGTGATCGTCCCGCTCAGCCGAGGCCTCCGGCAGTGTCGTGATCGTGGGCCGTTCGCGGCGTTCGCCCACCTTGGCGACCGGTGCGGACTGGGCTGCAAAGGTTGCGAGCGTCCGGCCCGGACCCACCTCGAGCAGGACCAGACCGCGCTCCCGGCGCAGCACCTCCAGACCATCCGAAAAGCGCACGGCTGCACGGCAATGCCGCGCCCAGTACTGCGGATCCGTCGCCTCTTCCGGCTTGATCCAGTCCCCGCTGACGCAGGACACATAGCGCAGCTTCGGCTCTTCCAGGCGGATGCTGGCGCATACCTTTGCAAGGGGGCCGCAAACGGGAGTCATCATCGCCGAATGGAAGGCGTGCGACGTGTGCAGTTGCCTTCCCGCGATGCCGGCGGAGTCGAGGCGGTGCTCGAAGTCGGCAATGCCCTCGAACGATCCTGCGACCACGCAAAGGTTCGGCGCATTGATGGCGGCGATCTCCACGCCATCGTCGAGCAAACAGCGCACGTCGCCTTCGCCGGCGCGCACAGCAAGCATCGCGCCGCCGGGTTGGTCCTGCATCAGGCGGCCTCGGGCTGCGACAAGCTTCAATCCATCCTCGAAAGTGAACACCCCCGCGAGGCAGGCGGCCACGAATTCACCCACGCTATGGCCGATCATGACGGCTGGCGACACGCCACACTTCCGCAGCAGGCCGGCCATGGCGTATTCGACGAGAAACAGGGCGGGTTGTGCCAATACCGTCAAGCGGATGGGATGAGGCTCGCCATCCTCCGGCGGCGGCGTCTCATAGAGCAATCGCGCAATATTCTGGCCGACCAGCGGTTCGAGACTCTCGGCCCCACGATCCACGATCGCGCGGAAATCATGCTCCGTTTCATAGAGGCGGCGGCCCATGCCGGGATACTGTGCGCCCTGCCCCGGGAACATGAATGCCACCTTGGACGCCTCCGCGGACCGGCGTCCATTGCCCGTTCTTTTTGCCTTTTTTCGCAACCCTTCGACCGCATCGCGATGCGTTTCGGCAGCGACCGCCGCGCGCACCTCGAACGGCTGGCGTCCGATCTGCAGCGTGTTCGCAATATCCGAAAGCGGCTGACCCGGTGTCTGTTCGATATGGTCCGCAAGCTGCGCCAGGGCGGCGGCCAACGCTGCATCGGTGCGCGCCGACACCGGCAGAAGCTGTGGGGTGTCAATTGGCGCGGCGGCGATGTCGTCAGCCTGGGGCGGCGCCTCTTCCAGCACGACATGGACGTTCGTGCCTCCAACGCCGAACGCGCTCACGCCCGCCATTCGGCGCCTGGACGACTGCGGCCAGGGCATCGGCTCCCGGGGCACGAAGAACGGGCTCTCGTCGATCTCCAGCGCGGGGTTTGGCTTCTGGTAGTTCGCGAGGGGCGGTATTTCCCCATGTTGAAGCGCCAGTGCTGCCTGGATCAAGCCGGTCACACCTGCGGCCGCATCCAGATGACCGATGTTGGCCTTGACCGTGCCGAGTGCGCAGGAGTTGCGCGGCCAATCCGGTCCGAACGCGCGTTTCAGCCCTTCCATCTCGATCGGGTCGCCCAACGGCGTGCCGGTACCGTGGCATTCGACGTAGCCGATGTTGCCGGGTCCGACACCTGCCATCTCGTGCGCAAGGCCGATGGCCGCCGCCTGGCCCGAAACACTTGGCGCAGCGAACCCGACCTTGTCCGATCCATCATTGGTGACGGCATAACCGCGGATGACCGCGATGATCTCGTCCTTGTCCTCAAGTGCCTCGGACAACCTCTTGAGGATCGCGACACCCGCGCCGCTGCCGAAGATCGTTCCATTGGCGCCGGCATCAAAGGGTCGGCACACACCGTCCGACGTGACCATTCCACCATCCAGGGCGAGATAGCCGCGCTTCTGCGGAAACGTGATGGAAACACCGCCCGCAAGGGCCATGTCACACTGGTAGAGCGAGAGGCTCTGGCACGCCTGGGCGATGGCCAGCAGAGATGTGGAACACGCGCTCTGGACCGTCATCGCGGGGCCACGCAGACCAAGCTTGTAGGATACGCGCGTTGCGAGCGTATCATTGAGCGCGCCCATCAGCATGGGATAGCAGCCCACCTGATAGTTGCTCGTGAATTCCTCGAGCGTCTCGCGATCCTGCAGCACATGATGGAGAAAATACGTGCTCATCGAACAACCGCCGAACACGCCTGTAAGCTCCGGCATCCTGGCCGGATGGTAACCGGCCCGTTCCATCGCCTCCCAGCACACTTCGAGGAAGACCCGGAACTGGGGATCGGTCAAAGCCGCCTCTTTCGGGTACATGCGAAAGAAGTCGGCATCGAACATGTCAGCATCTTCGAGAACGGGCCGAAACGGAACGTATTCCGGCGATGCCCGTGTCTCCTGCCGGAAAGAGTCCTCGATATCCCTCATGGCGAACCTGGAGACGGCGTTCGTTTTCCCTCGCACCAGCTTCCAGAGATCATGATGCGTCCTGGCGTTCGGAAAACGGCCCGCCATAGCGATAATGGCAATGCCTTCGCTCTCACTCTCGGCATACCCTGCACTCGAGACCGTATCGTCCGGCATGACTACCCTTCCTTTCGACGCGCGCGAGCACGATTGATCGCACCGCGCGCACGCGCTGCACGTTCAGGACTGCGCCCGGGTTTTCTCGTTTCCATTTCCGGTCCGGCCGACAACGCTGCCGCGAGGCTGCGGATCGTCGGATTGGCAAACATCAGCACGATCGGAACCTTCCGGTTCAGTCTCCGCCCGAGGACGGCCTGGACTTCAGCCAATCCAAGCGAGGTTCCGCCGGCGTCGAAGAAATTCTCGTCGATATCCACTCTCGGGCGCTGCAGCACCCCGCACCATGCCGCGCCGATGATCCGCGCCACTTCATCCTCACCGGCTGCCGTGGTGCCGCCTTCTCGGATCTTCCGGGCAACGGGCGGTGGGGGCGGCAGTGCCTTGCGATCGACCTTGCCGTTTGCGGAATTTGGAAATCCCTCCAGCCAAACAAACACCGACGGAACGAAATAGTCTGGAATTTCCTGCATCAACCGCTCCCGAAGCCTGGCGGCCGACGGGCGCTCGCTTCCGGGTTCCGCCTGCAGGTATCCCACGAGACGACGCTCGGTCCCGCCGTCTTCGCGCACGAGGGCAACCGCCTCTCGCACTTCCGGCAGGCAACCGAGCGCCGTCTCTATCTCTCCAAGTTCAACCCTGAGCCCGCGCAGCTTGACCTGATGATCACGTCGCCCGAGGAACTCCAGGGTTCCGTCATCGCGCCAGCGGACCCTGTCACCGGTGCGGTAGACCCGTTGGACTTGTCCCTCATGGACAACGTCGACAAAGCTGCGGTGGTTGAGATCATCACGCCCCAGATAGCCAGCGCCGACGCCGGCGCCTGCAATCCACAGCTCGCCTTCGGCACCCGCCTGCACCGCAGCGTTGGCCTCGTCCAGGACCGCGAGCGAGACATTATCGATCGGCC
>JBKDZY010000457.1:0-7594 GCA_047971765.1 Hyphomicrobiaceae bacterium
CGAGGATGCAGGGCCCCTCGCCCATCCCGTGCGCCCGGACCGCTTCATCGAGATCAACAACTTCTACACTGCCACGGTCTACGAGAAGGGTGCCGAACTCTGCCGCATGATCCACACCATGCTGGGCGAGACGCTGTTCCGGAAGGGCATGGACCTCTATTTCGAACGCCACGATGGAGAGGCGGCGACGGTGGAGGATTTCGTCACCTGTTTCGCCGACGCCAGCGGGCGCGACCTTACCCAGTTCATGACATGGTATGCCCAGGCAGGCACACCGGGCCTCGTCTGCGATCTGTCCTACAATGCCAGCAGGCGCGAGGCGCAACTGACCGTCGAACAGGTGCTGACGCCCACGCCCGGCCAGGCAACCAAGAAACCACTGCAGATCCCGCTATCGCTGGGGCTCCTCGGCGGCAATGGCAATGACCTGCCGCTGGAACTGGCCGACGGCCGCCGCGTTGAAAACGGCGTGCTGGAGGTCACCCGGCGCAAGGAAGCCTTCCGCTTCGTCGATATTCCGCAGAAACCGGTGCCATCGCTGCTGCGCGACTTCTCCGCGCCGGTCAATCTCACGGTCGATCTCGACGACGGCGAAATGGCGTTCCTGATGGCCAACGACGCCGACGAGTTCAACCGCTGGCAGACCGGCCAGGACTACGCCATGCGCCTCCTCATCGGCGCGGTTCGCGCGGCCACCAGCACCGGCAGCAAGGCCCCGGATCCCAAGCCCTTCATCCAGGCGCTCGTGACCATCGCCAGCGACGACCGCCTGGAACCGGCCATGCGCGCCCAGACACTCGCCATTCCGAGCGAAAGCGATGTGGCCCGCGTCATCGCCACCAACATCGACCCCGACGCCATCCACAAGGCCCGCAAGGCACTGCGCAAGCGGATCGCCAGGGACCTCGGCCCGACCCTCGAGACGCTCTACCGGCAGATGGCCGTGAAAGGGAAGTATGAGCCCTCGCGCCAACAGATCGGCCAGCGCACACTGCGCAACACCGCCCTTGCCCTGCTCGCGGTCCGGGGCACGGCAGATGACGTCCAGCGAGCGGTGAAACATTTCCAGTCGGCCCGCAACCTGACCGACGAGAACGCCGCCCTCGCCGTGCTGGCGGATATACGGGGGCCCGAGCGCACGGCAGCCTTCGAGCGCTTCTACGAACGCTGGAAGGACGACCATATCGTCATTGATAGCTGGTTTGCCTATCAAGCCATGTCATCGCTGCCGGGCACGCTCGGCACGGTCAAGAAGCTGCTGAAGCATCCGCTCATGTCGCTGCAGAACCCCAACAAGGCACGCACGCTGATCGGAGCCTTCGCGGCCAATCCAACCGCGTTCAACAAAAGCGATGGCAGCGGCTATACGTTCGTTGCCGGCATGTGTCTGGAAATCGACCGCTTCAACCCGCAGCTCGCAGCCCGGATGCTGACCACCTTCCGGAGCTGGCGGACCCTGGAGCCCGGACGGCGCAAGCTGGCGGAAAAAGCCCTGTCGGCAATCGCCAGGGACAAGAAGCTCTCCCGCGACGCCTTCGAAATCGTCACGAAGATGCTGGACGGCTGAGCACCGGCTGCCCGGGCCATCGCCCGGCCACGGTTTGCGGCCTCCGGGGCGCATGTCGGGGATTATTTGTCCAGGGCCTTGCCCTGGGCATCCTTGCTCTGGGCATCGTCCCGGTTGCCATGCCGGTGACGCCAACGCTTCGACCTGCGCTCCTCACTGCGCTCCAGCCATTTGCCGAGTCGCGCCCGCTCGCTCTCGTTGAGCTGCACGACCAGCCGGCCGAAGAACTGCAACGCGGATTTGCGCGACTCCACCTCCGCCGAGATCAGCGCTCCATAGGCAGCGTCGAATTTCGTCTGGTCGAACGGCTGGGTCGCAAGCACCGCCGCCACATTGCGCCGCGCGCCGCTCAGCTCGCGCCAGACGGGACGCAACTTGCCTCTTTCCGCCCGTGCTGCAGCCAGGATCTCATGGCGGCGCTCCTTGTCGAGCGAGCGCACGAAGCCAAATACATTCGACCGCTCATGCCCGCCGTCCCAGTGCCGATGCCGCCACGCCGCCGTGCCGACGGCCCCGGCGATCAGCAGATTGACCGCCAGCGAAAGGACCAGCAGCCAACTCACCCAACGCGGACACTTCCGTCCGCCCGCGCCTTCGTCCGTCTGCCCCAACGCCTCGCTCATCTCGTCTCCTCGTCGAATACGCCGATGATCGGATCAAACTGAAGCGACTCCAGAACCATATCGGTTTCACCACGATCCTGCGCAACCTCATCGACAAGACCGGCCGTCGCCGTGCTCATGTAGTCCGTGTTGCCAACGGCAACCCCCATCAGCAGGGCGCCAATCAGCGCGGCGGCGATCTGCCACCGCCGGCCCCACTTATCGGCTCGCCGCCCAGTAGAGTGATGCGGGCGCACCGGCGCCTGATGCCGCATCGGCATCGCAACCACATTGTCACCCAGCGCCCGTGAGGAACCGAGTGCGACCTCACTGGTCACCACACGCCCACCGACCACCACCTCGGGCGACGCCATGAGACGACCGAGAAGATCATCGACCCGCGCCGGATCAGGTGCCGATGCCTTGTCCAGCAGACGGTCGAGCGCCTGGGCTTCCTCCAGCAGGCGCCGGGCGGACGAATCACGCGCAATCAGCTCCAGTGCCGCCGCCCGGCGTGCGTCCGGCCACCGCTCGCTCGCGCCGCCGAAAGCGTCGAGCAGGTCTTCCAGCTCTGCCAGCGAAAAGCTTGTGCGCTCTCTTCCCGTCATTGTTCGCCAAGGCCCAGCGCCTTGCCTCCATTCCCGGCCCTCTCTCAGGCCCCGCCTTCATGATCCGGCAGCAACTGCCGCCACTCATCCTTCAGTGCCGCTTTCAGGGCGCGGCGCCCGCGTGCAAGTAGCGACTCGACCGCCTCGTCGGAGATCCCGAGGGCATCTCCCACCTCCAACTGGCTCAACCCCTCGAAATGAAAAAGGGTCAGCGCCTGACGTTGGCGTTCCGGCAATTTCCGCAACGCGCCATCGACCCGCTGCGAAAGATCTGCTTCCTCAAGCCCCATCAACTGGGGGGCAGGCGTCGGCTCGTCCGGCACCTCGTCCACCACGGTCAGGTGGCGGCCTGCACGCATCCGATCGATGCACAGGTTCGACACCACACGCCGCAGCCAGGGCCGCAACCCGCCCGGCCCCAGCTCCAGCCCCGATGCATTGCGCCAGAGCCGAACCATCGCCTCCTGCGCCATGTCCTCCGCTTCGGCCTCATCCCGCAACATGCGGCGTGCCACGCCGAGCACGAACGGCAGGTAACGGCCCGCCAGTTCGCGAAACGCCGTGCGGTCCCCGCGGGAAACCAACGCAAGCGCCCGTTCGTCTTCGCTCGGCGCATCGCGTGTCGGACGAGGTGGATCAACCGGTTCTGCCAATAGGAGCCTCATTTGGGGGCCCTTCACGGCCAAACGCATGCAAATAATCTTTCATCAATAGCGGCCGGCCCCAGGTGCAAACTGACGCCGCCGCCATTCTTAGGCAACCCCTGTTGCGCTTCAGTTCTTCGGGCCGGCCCCATCGTCACCGGAACCACCGCCCATTCCCGGGCCACCGTGATGTCCGCGGCCACCATGGTGCCCCCGCATTTCGCCATCACCCTTGTGCCCGAACCGGCCATGGCCCTTGTGATGACCACCACGCTCGCCACGTTCGATCTTGCCGTCGCCGTCCACATCCATGCGTGCGAACATCTCATCCGCCTTCGCCTGGAACTGCGCGCGCGTGACCTTGCCATCGGCATCCGCACCGAAGCGGTGCACGAAACGTTGGACCCGATAGTCCGTCATCTCCTTGCGCAGCGCCTCAAAGTCGGCCTTGTCGACGACACCATCATTGTTGCGGTCGAGGCGGGCAAATTTCTTGGCGGCTGCCGCCGTCACATCGGCCTTGCTGACCGCCCCGTCCTTGGCCTTCACGCCCAGACGACCCATCCAGCCGAACATGCCATGACCGCGGCCACGCCTGCGTCCTTCGCCGATCCGGTCGAGCGCATTGGTACCCCGCATCATCGGCGGCAGGTCTGCATCGTCGATCTTGCCGTCATTGTTCAGGTCCGCCATCGCGAACCGGCGTCCGATTTCCTTCTGGAACGCATCCTTGGTGAGCTTGCCGTCGGCATCGGCACCCATGCGGCGCAGCATCCGCTCGCCCATCTTGCCCTTGCCGCCATGACGGCCCCAGCGATGCTTTCCGCGCTCGGCGAACGCCGCCTCGATCTCGGCCTTGTCGATCACCCCGTCGCTGTTGCTGTCGAACCGCGCGAAGCGCTCACGGGTCTTCGTATCGAACTGCTCCTTGGTCATGGACCGGCCGAACCGGCCACGCATTCCGCCCATGCCATCCATGTCATCGCCCATGTGCATGCGATGCATGCCGCGGCCTCGCCAGCCCCCGTCGTCGCCCGGCGCCGAAATGGCTGCCACGGCGCCTCCAGCCAGCAGAACTGCAGCAGTCGCGATGATCACACTCTTCTTGGACATTTAACTGCTCCTTGATCCAGCCCGGCGTCCCACGACACCATCGGCCCTATGTCCAGAAGAACGGCTACAAACGCGCGATCCGTCGCCAGGTCCGCTGAAATTTGCTCACGTTGACGATGAATCTTTCCGTCAGGCGGATCGGCGACAGGTTGCAGCGCCAATCAGCGCTCCGGCGTGCCCTCCTACCGGACTTCGGCGGCGGCCTTCTGGATCCGCTCGATGCCCGCGCGGATCAGTTCCGGCGACGTCGCGAACGAGACCCGGAAATGCCCGGGCAGGCCGTAGGCCGAGCCCTGCACCGTCGCAACGCCACCCTCCAGAAAATAATCGACCACGTCCTTGTCGGTGGCGAGGACTTTCCCGGCCGGTGTCCGCTTGCCGATCAACTCAGAACAATCCGGGAACACGTAGAACGCGCCTTCCGGCGACCGGCACGTGATGCCCCGCGCCTGGTTCATCATGGAGACAGCCAGGTCGCGACGCTCCTCGAACGACGCTCTCCAGTTGCCGATAAAATCCTGTGGCCCGGTCAATGCCGTCACGGAAGCCGCCTGACTGATGGCCGATGGCGCCGCCGTCGATTGCGAAACCATCTTGATCATTTCCCGGACGAGTTCGGGCGGCCCGCCCGCATAGCCGATCCGCCAGCCGGTCATGGCGTAGGTCTTCGACACACCGTTGAGTGTCAGGGTCCGCCCCTTCAGGTCCGGGCAAACCGCCGCCATGGTCGCGAACTTCCGCCCATCGAACAGGATGTGCTCGTACATGTCGTCGGTAAGGATGGCGACCTGGGGATGGCGCAGCAGAACCTCCGCCAGCGCCGCCAGCTCCCCATGGGAATAGACCGCTCCCGACGGATTGGACGGCGAATTGAGGATCAGCCACCGGGTTGCCGGTGTTATGGCGGCTTCGAGCTTGTCCGGCGTCAGCTTGAACCCCGTATCCGCCTCACAGGGAATGATTTTCGGTGTCCCGCCCGCCAGCACCACGATTTCCGAGTACGAGATCCAGTAGGGTGCCGGAATCACCACCTCGACGCCCTTTTCCACCGTCGCCATCAGCGCATTGAAGAGGACGTGCTTGCCGCCATTGCCAATCGTGATGTTCTCGACCCCGTAGTCCAGGTCGTTGTCCCGCTTGAACTTCTCGATAATGGCGGCCTTCAGTTCGGGCGTACCGGAGACGGTTGTATATTTCGTCTGCCCCGCCCGGGCTGCGGCAAAGGCCGCGTCGATGATGTGATCGGGCGTCGCGAAGTCCGGTTCCCCGGTCGTCAACGACACGATGTCGGCGCCCGCCGCCCGCAACTCGCGCGCGCGTTGTGCAGCCAACGTTGATGGCGACGTCTTCACGCGGCCGACGCGCGCGGCAAACTTGATCATTCCAATTCTCCGGAGAGCGCCACCCCAGCACAGGCCCGATGCCACACGCTGTCTTGGCAACCGACATGGGGCCGCCATTCTCAGGGTTCCTCGCCGCTGGTGCAAGCAGCACCGCCATCAACGAGAGAAAATATGCGTCACTCGCCCCGAGTGGGAACGACGGCGCAGGCGATGCCGCTGTCGCGGAGACCGCGCCCGGCCGAAATCGAGGCCATTAACCAGTCCCGATCACTGCCTCCTCGCGACTGCCCCTCACCGCTCGCCCGTCGCACGGGACGCCGCGTGGCCCATGCACCAAAGCGCCCAATGCGCGTTCTTGTGGGAGGCAAACGGCATCAAACCCCGCCCCCATCGCATGGGCGCGACAATTGGCGCTAATGAAGGGCGATATGACCGCCTCGCGGGCCACGGTGCATGACACGCGCAGGTTCAACCATCACCACAACCTGGCCTGACACCGCGTTGACCCTTCGCTGCACCGCAAACGCCAATGCTCCGCCTTATCAGCGACTGCCGAGCTTTCCGGGTACCTTCCACCCATCGGCCCGGGCACACGACAGGCGCTGTCACGATACGTGCGTTCCGAGATTGTTCACTGCCATTCTCCGCGACAATCGACGGCTCGCGCGCCGCCGCGACCACACACGCCCGAAGAAAATTTGAGGAAAGACGCTCTGGCATCTCAACGCTAGACATTGTAACAAGCTCGGCGAAACTGTGGCTGGGCCCCGCTTCCCCGCCATGTCGTCACCTTGGCGGCTCGGTCGAGAGAGAGACATGCCGAAGAAATTGATCATCGACGGCCAGGAGATTGAGGTCGAGGACGGCCTGACACTGCTCCAGGCGTGTGAGCAAGCCGGCGTTGAAATTCCACGCTTCTGCTACCACGAGCGCCTTTCGATCGCGGGCAACTGCCGAATGTGCCTGGTCGAGGTCGTCGGCATGCCGAAACCACAGGCCTCCTGCGCCCTCGGCGTCAACGACCTGCCGCCCAACCGCGATGGAACGCCGAAGCAGATCAACACACGCTCGCCGATGGTCAAGAAGGCCCGCGAAGGCGTGATGGAATTCCTGCTCATCAATCATCCGCTCGATTGTCCGATCTGCGACCAGGGCGGCGAATGCGACCTGCAGGATCAGGCCATGGCATTCGGTGTCGGCGGCACCCGCTACACGGAAGCCAAGCGCGCCGTCGAGCACAAGAATCTTGGCCCCCTGATCAAGACTGCGATGACCCGCTGCATCCAGTGCACGCGCTGCGTCCGCTTCATGACCGAGATCGCGGGCGTCGAAGAGCTCGGCGCCATCAGCCGCGGCGAGGACATGGAAATAACCACCTACCTTCAGAAGGGTATGCAGTCGGAATTGTCGGCCAACGTTGTCGATCTATGCCCCGTCGGCGCACTTACCCATCGCCCCTGGGCATTCCATGCCCGGCCATGGGAAATGCGCAAGACCGAATCGATTGACGTGATGGACGCCCTCGGTTCCGCTATCCGCGTCGATGTGCGCGGTCGCGAAGTGATGCGCATCCTGCCGCGCGTGAACGACGCCGTGAACGAGGAGTGGATCTCCGACAAGACCCGCCACATTTCCGATGGCCTGCGCACCCAGCGCCTGGACCGACCCTACGTCCGCGAGAATGGCAAGCTCCGGCCTGCCACCTGGCAGCAGGCCT
>JBKDZY010000458.1:0-5655 GCA_047971765.1 Hyphomicrobiaceae bacterium
TGGCAGCAAGATCAAGCTTGTTCAGGACGTCTTTGGCAAGGTCTTCAATGATGGCACGGAGTTTCGCCGGGATGGCAGCCAGTTCGATCGCCTGTTCGAGGAAGGGGATACCTACAAGATCGGCAACATGACCATCTTTGTCATGGTGACGCCGGGCCATACGCCAGCCTGCATGACGCATGTGATGGGTGACGCGGCGTTCGTCGGAGATACGCTGTTCATGCCGGACGGAGGAACGGCACGCGCCGATTTTCCAGGTGGAGATGCGCGGGAGTTGTTTCACTCGATCCGCAAGGTGCTGGAGACGTTGCCTGCGCAGACCCGGCTGTTCATGTGCCACGATTACCAGCCCGGTGGCCGGGAGATCCTCTACGAGACCACGGTGGCGGAGGAACGGGCCAACAACATTCACGTTCGCGACGGCATGAGCGAGGACGATTTCGTCAATCTTCGCGAGGCGCGGGACAAGACCCTCGGCATGCCGCGGCTCATCATTCCGTCGATCCAGGTCAACATCCGTGCCGGGCAACTACCGGAACCGGAGTCGAACGGCACGCGGTTCCTGAAGGTGCCGCTCGATAGCTTGTGAGGCTGGGATGTGGCGGCCGCTACCCTGGTCTGCGCTGCCTTTGCCAGCCGGGCCAGAAAAGAAAACTCTTCCGATCTGGCTGCGATGATGATTGTTTTGTTTGCTCGCGCGCTAGTCTTTGAGCAAACAATTTCTATCTGGTGGTCAGATGCTGCATGACTTTCTCTCCGTCTTCTCTGGTGTCCTGGTTGGCGGGGTTCTTGGCCTTATCGGCGGCGGAGGGTCCATCCTGGCGGTTCCGCTGCTGGTCTATCTGGTGGGGGTGCCATCGGCGCATGTTGCCATCGGCACCAGCGCCATTGCCGTCGCCTTTAGTGCTTTTGCCAGCCTTATCGGTCATGCGCGGATGGGGCATGTGCGGTGGCGGTGCGCGGCCGTGTTCACGGTCGCGGGCATCGTGGGGGCGGCCATCGGTTCTACTCTCGGCAAGGCGTTCGACGGGAAGCGGCTGCTCCTGCTCTTCGGCCTCCTCATGATCGTGGTCGCGGGGATGATGCTCCGAAGCCAGAAGGGCGGCACATCGAAATTCAAGCCATTGACGCGGGAGACCTTCCGGGAGATCGGCGCGAGGCTTGCCGGTTTCGGCGCGCTGACCGGCACAATGTCGGGTTTTTTCGGCATTGGTGGCGGTTTCCTGGTGGTGCCGGGCCTGATTGCGGCAACCGACATGTCCTTGATCTCGGCAATCGGGTCATCGCTGGTATCGGTGACGGCGTTCGGGCTCACGACGGCGGCCAACTACGCGCTTTCCGGCTTCATCGACTGGCGGCTGGTGCTGCTTTTCGTTGTCGGCGGTATCGCGGGCAGTTTCGCTGGCGGGCGGCTGGCGCAGCGGTTATCGCAGCACAGGACAGCGCTGAAGCAGATCTTTGCTGGTGTTGTCGCCTCTGCCGGCCTGTACGTGGTCATTCGCAGCTTTACCGGCTGATCACCGGGCGTGTGGCGCTGCCGCTCTATCCTGTTTACGGCGTTTCCATCCCCACTCACGGGGGCTTTCCTTGTGCCTGCGCAACCTTGGCGGGATGGCCCCTGCGTTTCGGCGCGGGAGGGGGCGTGCTGGGATATTGGGCACCACTTGCGGAGAAACGGCGGTGACGCCACACTTGGCGCAACGCTGACGCTCAGGTGTCAGTGGTGGATTTGGCGCTGGTACGCCTCCAACATCGCGAAGAGAGATTTATGCAGCAGGCACAGTTTGATTTCATCGTCGTCGGCGCGGGTTCAGCAGGTTCGGCGATAGCGTCTCGATTGACCGAGAGCGGTCGGTACAAGGTTTTGCTGCTGGAGGCGGGTGGCAAGACTCATCCCCTGGCGCGCGTTCCGATCAGTTTTGCCAAATTCATCGAGAAGCCCGGGGTGAACTGGCTGTATTCGTCCGAGCCCGAGGAGGCGACCGGCGGGCGCAATATCCCTGTGCCCCGCGGGCGGATGCTTGGCGGGTCGTCGTCGATCAACGGCATGGTCTGGGTGCGCGGGCAGCGCCAGGACTATGATCACTGGGCGCAGCTCGGCAATCGCGGCTGGAGCTATCAGGATGTGCTGCCGATCTTCCGTGACATGGAAGACTACGCGGGTGGAGAGGGCGAATATCGCGGGCGCGGCGGGCCGCTCAAGATCTCCGATATTTCGGAGAAGGGGCGGCTTTACGACAGCTTCGTGAAGGCTGCCGAGGACGTAATCGGCTTGAAGCCCAATCCCGACTACAACGGTGCGGTGCAGGAGGGCATAGCCATGTCGCAAGCCTCCATTCGAGGGGGGCGGCGCATGTCGACTGCGGCCTGCTATCTCGAGCCCGCACGCCGCAGGTCAAATCTCACGATCGAGACCAATGCCTGGGCGCAGAACCTGATGTTCGAGGACAAGCGGTGCGTGGGGGTGCGCTACAAGGTCGGCGATGAGATCCGCGTCGCGCGCGCCGGACGCGAGGTGATCGTCTCGGCCGGCTCCATCGCGTCCCCGCAGCTCCTGGAGCTGTCAGGCATCGGAGAGCCGGAGAGGTTGGGGGACCTCGGTATCGAGATGCGCCATGCGCTTCCGGGCGTCGGCGAGAACCTTCGCGATCACTGGGCGCCGCGCATGAAGTGGCATGTCGCGCGCAAGGGCGAGACCTATAACGAGAAAGCCAAGGGACTCGGGGCCCTCAAGGAAGGGCTCGACTATATTCTCAACGGCAAGGGCTTTCTCAGCCTGCCGGCCTCCCCGATGCGGGCCTTCTTCCGGACACGCGAAGGGCTCGAGAGCCCGGATGCCATGTTCATGGTGATGCCGTTCCTGGTCACGCCCGACCTGAAGCTCGACCGTCAGGCGGGGATGACGATCATCGTGCATCAGCAAAGGCCGGAGAGCCGGGGTTCCATTCACATCACGTCGAAGGATCCGGGGAAACATCCGGCCATCCGGTTCAATTTCCTGTCGGATCAGCTTGATCGTGACACGCTGGCAAAAGCCATGCGCACGGTGCGCCAGATCGTTGAGGCCGATGCGTTGAAATGGCTGGAGCCGAAGGAGTTCATGCCTGGGCGGAAAGCCGAGACGGATGACGAGCTGCTTGATTTTGCCACGCGCTTTGCCGAAACGGCCTATCATCCGATCGGGACCTGCAAGATGGGGACGGATTCCGACCGCATGGCGGTGGTTGACGACCGGTTGAAGGTGCGGGGGCTCGCGGGGCTGCGCGTCGCAGATGCCTCGATCATGCCGACACTGACGTCGGGCAACACCAACGCGCCGTCGATCATGATCGGCGAGAAGTGTGCGCGCATGGTGTTGGAGGCGGCAGCAGCAAGCTGAGCTTGTTGCTGCCGCTGGTGGCTTGCCGGCCTACTGTCGGATCTTCAGTGCGGCTTCCGAGATTGCCGATCTGGCCCTGGTGGAGGCATCGGTACCTTCTGCACCGAGCGTGGCCGGGTTTGCGGCAGACAAGGTTGTGATTTCCATCAGGAAGCCGTTCGGCTTGCGCACGACGGTTGTTTCGATCGTCGTGTTCGCAGACGGTGTTCTGCACGTTGCGACCAACTTTCGGACCACACTGCCGTCCGTCGAGGCAACGGATTTCTTGCCCGAAAGAAAATCGCCTTTGCACTGCTTGGTCAGCCGGGCAGTGGCATCGGCGGCATAATCGTCTGCCAACTTGGTGTTGCGGCCTTCGGCAGCCAGAAGATAGCCGGTTGTGCCGTCATTCAGACTGAAGCGGGCGCGCTTCTCGTTGTCCCGGGGAGGGAGGAGGCGAAAGCCGCTGACGCCCGACGAGTTCAATAGATTGGAGAGGAGAACCGTCGATTGTGCGACCGTGAGGAGCCGGAAGTCGGAGGGATCTTTCGGCGCGGTGGGGGGGGATGTTGTCGTTGGGGCGCTACGACCCTTTGCCTTGTTGACGCACTGCACGAGGCGCGCGATGGCGTTATTGGTCCCCTGCAACGTGAACTGCAACTTGGCTTTGCCTACGACGAACGCCATCCTGCTGCCCTTGCGCATGTTGTTCACGACATGCGCTGTCGTCGCCAGAGGCACCATCACGAGGCTCTTGCTGGCGACCTGGGCCTGGACGGGTATCAGAGCGCCACCGTCGACGACGATCACCGCACTGAAGCGTGAGTTCGGTTTCGCCGTCAGGTTCCAGGATGGATTGCTGATCCAAAGTCTCCAGGAGAGCTTGTGGTCGGCATCGAAGATCAAGGAATGGCCGGACCGGTACCTCGCCGTCATGGCACAACGGGTGAAATTACCTTGCTTGTCGAAAAGTGGCTTGCCCTTCCAGTTTCCTGACTGGAACGTCTGGCTTTGCGCAGTTGCGGCAAGGGTTGGCACGATCGCGAGCGCGAGTGCCGTGGCCAATGACAACGTGCCGAGTGTCGACTTCATTGCATCCCCTTCAGTTCAGGCCGTCGACGGCCATGTGTCGCGTGATCCTGTATCCGCCAACTCCAGACCAGATCCGATGACGGATTGTCCGATCGAAAATCTCTGCCTAAGGTTGACCTGTTCACTCAATCATAAAAACACATCAGGACAGGAAACCCCATGGATATCATATCGGATAAGGGCAGCAGGATAGGCCGATCCCTGTTTGTGGCATTAGCCGTTGCATTTATCCCACTTGGTCATGCGGCCAAGGCCGAAGAACCTTTCGACTGGAAGCTGAAGGTCGGCATTTTGACGGATCAAAATGGTCTCTATGCGGATGTCGCAGGGCCTGGAATGCTCGTGGCCGCACAGCTTGCCTACGCTGACTATATTGCTACGCATCCCAAGTCGAAATTGAAGGTGGAGTTCAGTATCGCGGACCACCAGAACAAGGCGGATGTCGGTTCCGCGATCGCGACTCAGTGGTTTGACGAAGGCTACGACATGATCGATGCGGGGACGTCGTCTGTCGCGCTTGCGGTGTCTGCCGTGGCCCGGGAAAAGAACAGAGTCTACATTAATACGTCGGCCGGGACTGCGCGGTTGACAGGCGATTTGTGTTCCCAGACCACAATTCACTGGACGTGGGACAACTACTCGCTGGCCTATGGTACCGCCCGAACCATCGTGGATCATGGTGGAAAGAGCTGGTTTTTCGTGACGGCGGACTACGCCTTTGGCCATGACCTGGAGAATCAAGCTGCCCATTTCGTAAAAGCGGGAGGCGGCACGGTTGTTGGCCATGTACGGGTTCCCCTGAACACGCCGGATTTCTCATCCTACCTTTTGCAGGCCCAGTCGTCGGGTGCGAAAGTGATCGGCCTCGCCAATGCTGGCGGGGATGCATCCAATGCGATCAAGCAGGCATCGGAATTCGGGATCGCGGCGGGAGGACAGAAGATTGCAGCCCTGTTGCTGTTGCTGACAGATATCGATGCTATCGGTCTGAAGACCGCTCAGGGTATCCAATATACTGGGGCATTCTACTGGAATCTGAACGACGGCACGCGTGATTGGACCAGGCGCTTCATGGAAAAGGCGACGGCGATTGGGAAGACGAAATACCCAACCATGAACCATGCGGGTGTCTACGGTGCGTTCACCCATTTTTTCAAGGCGGTTGAGAAGGCCCAGACACACGACGGCAGGAAAATCGTCGAAAC
>JBKDZY010000459.1:0-2502 GCA_047971765.1 Hyphomicrobiaceae bacterium
ACAATAAATATATTAAGCACTGTTTCGTGCGCCGAGTTGATTGGATTAAAGGGCCGGCGATGCCTATCTAGGTGTTGTGACGAAGCGAACAAAAAACACCGCTTCTCACCCAGTCAAGACCAGATGGTCACTACCAAGGAGGCAAGATCATGAACAGAATCGCACTCATCGCGATCGCCACCGCATTTATCGCCGCGCCAGCACTTGCCGACACAGCCCGCTCCGATGCAGGCTTCGAGCAGTTCCGGGGTGCGGTCACCAATATTTCGAGCTATGACGGCACCGCTCGTTCAACCTCCACGGTCGCCCTCGGCAAGGCCGACCGCGCTGACAGCACCAGCACGACTGCCGACCCTTACGGCCTGAAGCATCCCCACTGAGGCTCACTGAGGCTCCATGAACCTGCTCTGGCAGGTCGTTACGAAAATTCCCTGCGAGGCATCGCCCCCGCGGGGAATTTTCGTTTCAGGATTGGAGATCTTTCGCCAGTGAGGCGATCGCGGCCTCCGGCCCGCCTTCACCATGGGCGATGCCCAAGTGTTTCAGGCCGAGTTCGATGACGCCGAGGGTGCCAAGCAGCATGGGGGCATTGCAATGTCCCATATGGGCGATGCGGATCGCCTTGCCGGAAAGCTCGCCGATGGCGAGGCCGAGGGTGGTGCCGCAGGTCTCGCGGGTAAAATCGAGGAGCGGCTGGGGATCGTCCATCAGCACGGTGGTGACGGAGGCCGAACGCTGTTGCGCCGACGCGATGTTGAAGGAAATCGCTCCGGCTTGCGCCCAGCGCGTCACTGCCGCATGGGTGGCTGCCGCCAGCATCCGGTGCCGCCGCCAGGCATTCTCGAGACCTTCGGCAAACAGCAGATCGAACGATTTGCGCAAGGCAAACAGCAGGTGCTCGGGCGGGGTGCCGCAATATTTCTGATAGTGCAGCGGGCCATCGCGGAAGGTCCAGTCCCAGTAGAAGGTCCGCAAGTTCGCAACCGCATGGGCCTGCTTCGCCCGTTTGCCGGCGGCAAGAAAGGCAAGGCCCGGCGGGCACATCAGTCCCTTCTGGGCGCCGGTCAGGCAGAGATCCACCCCCCAGTCGTCCATCTCGAAGGGCATGCAGCCGAGCGAGGCGATGGTGTCGACCATGAACAAGGCGTCATGGCCTGCCGCATCGATGGCGCGGCGCAAGGCCGGTATATCGTTGACGACGCTCGAGGCGGTGTCGATCTGCACCACCAGAACCGCCTTGATCTCTCCCGCCTTCTCGGCCCGCAGACGGGCTTCGAGCACTGCCGGATCGACAGCCCGGTTCCAGCCCCCCTTCAGCACCTCGACTTCGATGCCGATCATGCGCCCCACCTCGCCCCAGCCCACGGCAAAGAGGCCCGATTCGAGCACCAGCACCTTGTCGCCGCGACTGAGCGTGTTGGTCAGCGCCGCCTCCCAGCCGCCATGGCCGTTGGCGATGTAGATGTAGGTTTCGGCCTCGGTGCGGAACAGGCGCTTGAGATCTGCAAGGCAGGTATCGGTGATGGTGTTGAGTTCACCGGTATAGATGTCGATTGCCGGCCGCTGCATGGCGGCAAGCACCTCGTCGGGCACGGTCGTGGGGCCTGGTATCGCCATAAACTGGCGGCCGTTGCGCAAGGTCATGGATGTTTCCCGGATTGATTGACGGATCGAAGTTTCGAGCCATAGGCCGAATCCCGAGCCTCCCGCAAGCCCCGCCCGCGAGGGGCAGGAATGCAAGGTTGCGATGGCCTGTTCAATCGCCGAGATATTCCGCCAGTGCCCGGTTGCCGGCATCTCCCATCACCTCGTCCGGCGGGCCGAATGCGGCAAGCGTTCCCTCCGAGATGAAGCCCACATGACTTGCCGCCCTTCTGGCATCGCGCGGTTCATGTGTGACCATCACAACACTCATGTGGCGTTCCCGGTGCAGTTCTCCGATCAGGCCGAGCATATCGGTGCGCAGGGCCGGACCCAGGGCGGCAAAGGGCTCATCAAGCAGCAAAACCGGCTTGTCGCGCACGAGGGCGCGCGCGATGGCCACACGCTGACGCTCACCACCCGACAGCGTACCGGGAAGGCGGTCCTCAAAGTCCGGCAGACCCACCCGCCCGAGCGCGGCGGCGATGCGCTTGCGATCAGGCGCGCCGATCCGTCCGGACGGATCGATCCCGAGCGCGATATTGGTTGCGACATCGAGGTGGACGAACAGGTTGTGCTCCTGGAAGACCATCGACACCGGGCGCTCGTGGGGCGCAAGGCCGGTCATGTCGCAGCCGCCGATAAGAATGCGTCCTCGCGCCGGCACCTCGAAGCCCGCGATCAGGTTAAGAAGCGTCGACTTGCCCGCTCCGCTCGGCCCGATCAGCGCCACGAAGGCGCCGGCGGGAAAGTGCGCGTCGAAGGTGACCGCGACAGTGTCATAACCGCAGTGCACCTGATCGAGTTCGACAGCCAGGCCGTCCCTGGTCAACCTTCCGAGTTCTGGCGGCGCGCGCCGAT
>JBKDZY010000460.1:0-6073 GCA_047971765.1 Hyphomicrobiaceae bacterium
GGACCATCATGCTTGCCGGGTTTGGTTTGGCGTGCCTGGCCGCGGGCTACGCGCTGTCGTTCCAGATGCCGATCATCAAGAAGCTCTGGACGTCGAGCTACGTGCTGGCATCGGGCGGTTGGTGCCTGCTGCTTCTGGCCTTGTGCTACGCGGTTTTCGATGTCGGCGGCAGGGCGCGCTGGGCCGCCATTTTTCTCTGGATCGGCGGGAACGCGATCGCGCTCTATCTGTTCCAGAACCTTGTCGGTTTCGAGGGTATCGCCAAGCGGCTCGCAGGGGGCAGCCTCCGCAGCATGCTCGACGGGGCTGTGACGCAAGGGGCCGGACTGTTGGTCATTCGCCTCATCGCTTTGCTTCTGGCCATCTGGTTGGCACGCTGGCTCTACCGGCGCGAGCTGTTCATCAGGGTCTGACCCGGAGAGCCCCGCACCGGGAGTTGGGTTCGCGGTGCGGGCCTTTGACGTTTTTGTGGTCTCACACGGTTGCGAACCTACCGCCGCAACCCTTCAAGTTCGCCTTGTGCCCAATCCATCACCTGCTTGGGACTGGCGCCTTGAACCATGCGGGCCGCCATCTGCGGGTACATGTAGTTGCCCCACAGCTGCACCGCGATATCCGGCGGGGCCGATGAACCGACGATGTAGTATTCGGCTTCGTGGTGTGGACGGAGCGGGTAGTTGTAGAGCGTGCCTTTCGGCGGTTCCGCCTCGGCCCAGATGGGAAGATCGGACATCGAGAGGAACGGCGGGATGTCGTATCCGACCGCCGGTACGCTGAGCTTCTCGACAACTTCGCGCTGGCTGAGGTGGGTGAGAAGGTCCTTGGCCGCGGACTTGTTGTCCGCCCATTCCCTGATGCCCCAGTGATAGGGGCGGTAGGGCACCAGTCGGCCAGCCTTGCCCTTGGGTGTCGGGAAGTGCCACAGATCCTTGGCGATCTCGATATTGTCCCGCTTGGCAACGGCCCAGGCGCTGGGTGGGTTCCAGATCATGGAGGCCACGCCGGACAGCAGCGCACGATTGTTTGCCGCGTCGTCGTAGCTGATGGTTTCCGGTGGCAGGAACGCAATCAGGCGCTTGACGTCGTCGAGGCACTCGCGAACCGGTTCGGAATCGACCACCACGTCACCCTTTTCATTGACGAGGTGTGCGCCGAAGGCTCCGAAAATGGTGCCCCAGGTCTGGTTGGCGTCCGTACTGTTGTTGCCACAGCCAAGGGCAATCGGATGACCCGCCTTGTGGCATTTTCCTGCCATCTCCAGCATCTTTTCATAGGTCCAGGCATCCGCCCCCGCTGTCTTCTCGGCCTTGGCCGGATACCACGCGGTGACATCCTCGCCGGTGTATTTCTTGAGCCATGAAATACGCCCGACCGGCGGCAACGGCGCCGATCCCCACGCCATCGGCACGCCTGCCCAGTGTCCATCCTTCTTGCCCAGGTATTCAACGGCTTTGCTGACTGGCCCGTATTTCTTGATCAGCCCGTCCATGACGTCGTCCACGGGTACCAGCTTGGAGGCGTACTGCTGGATATTCCACTGGTCGAACGCAAGGATGTCATGACCGGACATGGCCTGCGCTTCGGCAGCCTGGGTCAGGATCATCTTGTTGCCGGTCGACGTGATGAAATCGAGCGTGACCTCGACGTTGTTCTTTTTCGCCCAGTCATTGACGATGCCGCGCATCACCGGATCGGCAGCTTTCACCCAATGGTCCCAGACACCGAGCGAGAGTTTGGTGGCGGCACTCGCGGTGCGGACATGGACCAGCGGCAACGCCGTTGCGCCAGCGGCACCCGCCGCCAGCTTCAAGGCTTTGCGCCGTGTAATCGACTTGTTTTTCGCCATCTTGTGCATTTCCTTCCCAGGTTGTCGCGCGCTCCAGGCGCATTTGGCGCATGACGCCGGGCATCATGCGCAGGCACGGTCCACCGATGCCGGTGTCGGTGGCGCGATCATTCTGAATTGGGACGTGGATGCGCCGGCTGGCGCGATCGCATCGCTAGGCTAGAGGGCGGAACCTGCGCAACGGCAGGCCGGGTCTCTGTCACAGTGACTCTGTGGCGAGTGGCGGAAGAAATGAACCATGCCTGCCTCCTCTGTCTGACCACCATGAGAGGTCACGAATATTGCAGCGTGGGATCGTGCGGAAATATCGTTGTGTCGTGTCAAGGTGTGCACCGGGCACATGCGTTAATTCAAATCTGTAGCCCCGCGTGTGTCAAAGAAAATGTCAGGCGGGTGACAATGCGCGAAGGCTGCCGGCATGTTCCGGTGCGGACGCGCGTCGACGTGGCTGGCTCCATGCGCAGGCGAGCTTCTCTTGATCTCGTCGCCGGATTGAAGTTGCATGAAGCGATGTCGAGTGACCATGGGAGGTTCAAGATGCCGTCGCGGCTGACACCGGCTGAAGTCGAGAAGTATCACGAGGACGGTTTCGTTTTCGTGCGCAACCTCTTCAATGCCGACGAAACGGCGATCCTTCGCACCGCCATGGAGCAGGACCCCGCCATCAAGGAGCATTCGCTCTTGCGTGGAGATCAGGAGGGCGGCGCAACGCGCATCTCCCTTTGGAATCGAGCCGGTGACAGCGTCTATGGTCTTGCCGCCCGCACCGCCCGCGTGGTCGATACCGCCGAGGCGCTGATCGGCGAACCCGTCTACCACTTCCAATCGAAGCTGACGGCGAAGGAACCGAAAGTCGGCGGCGCATGGGAATGGCACCAGGACTATGGCTACTGGTACTACAACGGATGCCTTGAGCCGAAGATGCTCTCCATCATGATCGCGCTCGACGAGACGGATGCCGGCAATGGCTGCCTGAAGGTGGTGCGTGGCTCACACAAGCTCGGCCGCCTCGATCATGTCTCGGTAACCGACGGGCAGAACACGACCGATCCGGAGCGCATGCCCCATATCCTGGCGCGTCATGAAACGGTCGAATGCGTTCTGGAGCCCGGCGATGCGGTCATCTTCCATGGCAACACGCTGCATCGCTCCGACCAGAACAAATCCGATCGCCGCCGCTGGACGTTCCTGTGCTGCTATAATGCCGTCTCGAACGACACCTTCAAGAAGGACGACGACCGCTACTATGTCCCCCTTCAGAAGGTCGATGACGATGCGGTCATGAAGGCCGGGATGAAATTCGCCGATTCCGAGGCGGAACACTTCACGTCGAAGCCCTATGTGCCGGCCGCGCGCAAGGCGTCATAGGGCGCCGGGCAACGGAAGCGCGACGGCAGACTGGCGTCGCGATGGGCATCCGCGGTAGGTGTCAGGGGCGCAGGTGCCAGGACATGAATGGCACCTGACATGGCGCAACATGCGGACATGGGCGGAACATGACCAGATTGCACGTTGTCTTCGATCTCGACGATACGCTCTATCCTGAGCGCGAGTACGCCAGTGCGGGGTTCAAGTCGGCGGGACGCTGGGCCAGGGATCGTTTCGGCGTGGACGGCCTTGCCGATGAAATGACGCATATGCTCGACAACGGGATGCTCGGCAAGCTGTTCGCAACCGTGCTCGGCCGCCACGTCCCCGATCATTCGCCCGAAGACCTGCGCGCGTTTCATGAAGCCTACCGCCGCGCGGAAGACCCCGAGCTGTCCCTGTTCGAGGACGCCGCGAAAGCGCTCGACCGTTACGAGCGCGCGGGGCCGATTGGCCTGATCACCGATGGCACCCATTATGTGCAGGCCCGCAAGGTGAAGGCGTTGCAACTTGAGCCGAGGTTCGCCAGGATCGTGTTTACCGACGAGCTTGGCGACAACCGGGCATTCTTCAAGCCGCACCCGAAACCCTACGAGATCATGGCCGCGGCGCTGGGAAGCGCAGGGGACCGCTACGTCTACATCGGGGATAATCCCGCCAAGGATTTCGTCTCGCCCAACGCCATGGGGTGGACGTCGGTGCTCGTGCACAGGCCCCATCCGCGGATTCATGACGTCAACAAAGTTGCGCCCGGCGGCGAGCCGCAATACACCATAACAACGCTCGATGACCTGCCGGAAATCATCGGATATTGAGGGGCGGGAAAGTTCGAAAGTATTATTTGGTTTTCGGCCATTGTCGGCCGGGGGGAATATTGGCAGGATTCGTGGTCGTGAGATCGGGTAGGGATCGGGCCTGGTGGCGTGTCCGCGTGGTCTGCATTCTGAACCGTCTTGCGCCAGGTTCCGGTACCGGCAATATATTCTCAAGTTGAATGTAAATGCTTGATCGCCGAAGGCTGGCGTTCCTGGAGTCGTGCGAAGCACCGTATATGCTGAAGAGGTGGGAAATTGGCGCGGCGCCGAAATATCAAGGGGCTGGAGACGGCTCTCGGTTACAAATTCAAGCGCAAGGCCTTGCTGGAGCGGGCTCTGACGCATGCGTCGGTACGAACCGACCAGTCGAAATCCGAAGACAATGAGCGCCTCGAGTTCCTGGGAGACCGGGTCCTGGGTTTGGCGATTGCCGAGTTGTTGTGTGAGCTGGAGCCGGAGGCCAATGAAGGGGCGCTGGCCCGGCGCTTCAATCGGCTGGTGCGCAAGGAAGCGTGTGCCCGTATCGGCCGGGTTCTGGAACTCGGACCCCTCCTGACCATGTCGGTTGCCGAGGACGAGAATGGCGGCCGGGACAAGAGCACCATTCTCGCCGATGCAGCTGAGGCCGTGCTGGCGGCCATCTTCCTGGATGGCGGGTTCACTGCGGCCCGCGATGTCGTCCGCCGCCAGTGGATGCCCCTGTTCGAAATGCTTCCGGCGACGGTGGCGGACGCCAAGTCGCTACTGCAGGAGTGGGCGCAGGGCAGCGGGTTGCCGCTTCCGAAGTACAAGGAAACGAAGCGCGAAGGTCCGGACCACGCACCAAAATTTACTACCGAAGTGCGCATTGAAGGTTATAAGGCGGCCACCGGCATCGGCAGCAGCAAGCGGGCTGCGGAACAGGCTGCGGCCATGACGATGCTGGAACGCGAAGGCATAATCAACAAGGGCGCCGTACATGAGTGATGAAGACCGCCACGAAGCAGCGGACCAGCAGGCCACCAATGACAGGGCCGCCGGTCGTCAGACGCGGTGCGGCTTCGTCGGTCTGATCGGGGCCCCCAATGCGGGCAAATCGACCCTGCTCAACGCGCTCGTCGGAACCAAGGTCTCGATTGTGAGCCGGAAGGTCCAGACCACCCGGGTGCCAATCCGAGGGATAGCCATGCAGGGGGATAGCCAACTCGTCTTCATTGATACCCCCGGCATTTTCGCGCCTAGGCGGCGGCTGGACCGGGCCATGGTCGATGCCGCTGCCGCCGTCGTCTCCGACGCCGATGTGGTCGTGCTTCTGGTCGATACCTTCAAGGGGCTGGATGACGGTGTCGAGGCCATCCTGAAGCGACTCGGGACCGTACCAGAAGAGCGGCGCGTGCTGGTGCTCAACAAGGTCGATCGCATCGAGAAACCGAAGCTGTTGGCGCTCGCCCAGGAGCTCAACAGTCGCCTGCCGTTCGCGGCAACCTTCATGATCTCGGCCTTGAGCGGGAGTGGTGTTGCCCAGTTGAAGGAGCATCTGGCGCGCGCGGTGCCGGAAGGGCCGTGGCACTATCCCGAGGATGACATTACCGACGCGACCGAGCGCATGACGGCGGCCGAGATTACCCGCGAAAAGGTCTACGAGTACCTTCACCAGGAGCTTCCCTACCAGACCGCAGTCGAGACCACCGGCTGGGAGGAACGCAAGGACGGCTCGGTCCGCATCGAGCAGACCATTTTTGTCGCCCGGGAGAGCCAGCGGCGCATTGTCCTTGGAGAAGGCGGCCAGTCCATCAAGACCATTTCCAGGGCGTCCCGCAAGGAGCTGGCATCCATGTTCGGCCGCAAGGTCCACCTGTTCCTGCATGTGAAGGTGGCCGAAGGCTGGGAAAACGATCCCGAGCGTTACCGGGAAATGGGCCTCGAGTTTCCGCGCGAAAACTGATCCTGCAGCCAATAGGTTGACGCCGGGAGCGAGGGGCGGCTGCTGGCCCTATTGTTCGCTCGTGGCTGCGGGCTTCCATTCCCTGGAATACATCGGGAAGGTGCCGCGGCGGAAGTTGAC